>CANBSM010000031.1 GCA_947372155.1 Burkholderiaceae bacterium | reverse complement strand
TTATTACTATTACACCGACCCGCGTTGGAGACGACTATGTTTAGACTTAATTTTGTTAGACGTGCATGTTTATTTAGTGCTGCCTTATTTGTAGCCCCCATATTGGCGAGTCAATCAGCCCTCGCCCAACCCTTTCCTAATAAGCCGATCAAAATTATTGTGACTGCGGCTCCAGGCGGAACGACCGATATTGCCTCGCGTGCGCTGTCTGATATTCTAGGTAAAGAGCTTGGTCAGACCGTGATTGTGGAAAATAAAGCGGGTGGAGCAGGCATTATTGGCATTCAAGCACTACTTGCCGCGCCAGCAGATGGTTATACGATAGCGATGGGTAATATTGGCCCAAATGCGATCAACTACAGTCTCTATAAAAATCTCCCATACAAAATGGAAGATATGGAGCCGATAACGATTGTGATTGCCAATCCAAATGTATTGGTAGTCAATCCAGAGGTTCCAGCTAAAACGGTAGCCGAGCTTGTGGCATTAGCCAAAGCGAATCCTGGCAAATATTCGTTTGCATCATCTGGCCGTGGTCAGTCAATCCATATGTCCGGGGAGTTGTTCAAAACACAGGCCGGTATTGACATTATTCATGTGCCCTATAAGGGAGCCGGCCCCGCATTGGCAGATCTACTGGCTGGCCAGACTAGCATGATGGTAGACAATCTACCCAGCTCCATGCAATACATTAAAGCTGGAAAATTACGCGCTTTAGCGGTTACCAGCAAAAATCGCGTTGCGGAGTTGCCTGATGTTCCCACAATGATTCAATCAGGCTATCCCAACTTTGAGGTGACCGCTTGGTTCGGCCTATTCGCACCTGCCGGCACACCCAAACCTATCATTGATAAGCTCTACCTAGCCGTTAAGAAGGCGCTAGAAACTCCAGAAATCAAGCAGCGCTGGAAAGATCTAGGTGGCTGGGCTGTGGGTGATACACCAGCCAATACCAAAATTTTTATTGCTGCAGAAAAGAAGAAGTGGGAGTTGGTTGCTCAACAGGCAAAAATTGAAGCTGAATAATTTGAACTGTACTTAGCCGCGGTAAAAACCAATAGGGGGACTCATAGTGGTCCCCCTATTGGTTTCTGAGGGAATGTAGTCAGCTTTCCTAGCTTATTAAGTTAAGCCAAGGGCTCAAATAGATGTGTCTTCTGACCGTCCTGAGTTTCTTGGAATACTACCCGAACCTTTTGCCCAATGCGAATTGCATCAAAATCACAATTGCATAAGTGCGTCAGCAAAGAGATGCCTTCTTTAAGAAGAACATAGGCCATTGCAAAAGGAACTTCTACTCCACGCCTCATGACCGTGTATGAATAGATTTCACCAATACCCTCGGAATCAAGCCATGCAGTGTCATTGCTGCCGCAGTGAGGGCAAATTGTTCGCGGGTAGTAGTGCACTTCCTTGCAAGAGTTGCACACTTTTAATATCAGCCTACCATCTTGGGCTGCTTGCCAAAAAGCCTGATTTTCTGGATTAATGATTGGACTAGGCAGATGATGAACCACTTGATTTCCTTCTAACATTACAACCTCCCCATAATAAGAGTTGCGGCACCATGACGTGTCCCTAGGGCACCACCAATACCGGATGCCAAAGCAAATTCAAGATTAGGCACCTGCACTGCAGGATGAGCCTCACCCCGGAGCTGTCTTACTGCCTCGATAACCTTAGTCATACCGCCACGATTTGCGGGGTGGTTATTGCAAAGGCCGCCGCCATCGGTATTAAAAGCCAGCTTCCCCCTCCCGGAAATCAACTGCCCATCCTCAACAAACCGACCACCCTCTCCTTTTTTACAAAACCCGAGATCCTCAAGTTGAATCAGAACGGTAATAGTGAAGCTATCGTAAATGGATGCATATCGAATCTGCTCAGGCGTTAACTTCGCCTCTTCAAACGCGCGCGGGGCAGCCCATGCTAAACCGGAATAGGTTAAATCAACCTTACCGCCCATTTGGCCTTTGGTGGACTCGCCAGCACCCATCATCGTAATCACGGGCTTCTTCAATGTCTTGGCAATATCTGGATGTACTACTACTAGAGCACCGCCACTATCAGTAACCACACAACAATCTGCACGGTGCAATGGATCGGCAATCATTGGAGAATTCAAAACATCTTCGACAGTTAAAACATCTTTTAATAACGCATTGGGATTGTGCTGTGCATGATGCGAGGCAGCCACTTTAATCCAGGCCAGTTGCTCACTAGTAGTTCCGAATTCATACATATGGCGCATAGCACACATGGCATAAGTATTTAATGGTGCGGGGGAATATGGCTTTTCAAAAGCAAAATCTGGAGCGCTAGCATACTGACTGCGCACTTGGGTGCCACTAGAACCCTCTGACTTTGGGCGGCCGGCCAAAGTAATTAAGGCTACGCGACATTGCCCAGTACTGATAGCTCGAGCCGCATGATTTACATGAGTTAAATACGACGATCCGCCGGTATCAGTTGAATCCAAGTAACTTAAGTTCTTTAATCCCAAGTAATCAGCCATTGAAACAGGCCCCATTCCTGGAGCATCGCCCGCACAAAAATAGCCATCAACATCGTTTAATGTCAAACCAGCATCTTGTAGAGCGCCATAGGCAACTTCAGCATGCAATTGAGCAACCGTATGATTGGGGGCAACCCGAAGGGGATGCTCATAAATTCCAGCGATACAGGCATTTTTAGAAAAAGACATAGACCTTCCTTAGGTATAAATAGACTACTCAATGGTAATTTTTGATTGCAGAATTAATTTTTGCCAACGTTCAATTTCGCTTTTAATCAATCCAGAAAATTGCTCTGGCGTTCCTGGCATTGGGTCAGCGCCCTGTGCAATTAATTTATCTTTAAATTTTGGATCCGCCAAAATACTTTGTAATTCTTTATTCAAGCGATTACGGATGCCTACCGGTAAATTTGCCGGGGCTAGTAATCCATACCATGTGGCCATTTCATAACCAGGCAAACCGGATTCAGCAATCGTTGGGATACCTGGGGCAGCAGCAGATCGCTTTGCAGTGGTAACACCTAAAGCACGCAGATTACCGGCCTTTACCTGCGGTACAGCACTCGGCAAATTTGGGAAACTCATATCAACCTGCCCAGAAATAACATCAGGCATTGCACTACCAGTCCCCTTATAAGGTATGTGAATCATCTCAACCTTAGCCATCTTTTCAAATAGCTCAGCCGAAAGATGCACAGAGGTGCCACTACCGCTAGAAGCAAAGGTTAACTTGCCAGGGTTAGCTTTGGCCGCACTAATGACATCGGCAACAGATTTATAAGGCGAATTCAGCGGCACAACTAACATATTAGGGGCGGAAAATACCCCGCCAATTGCCGTGAAATCTTTAATTGGGTCATAGGGCAATTTTTTATATAGAGATGCATTGACCGCATGCCCAATCGATGGAAAATAAATCGTGTATCCATCGGGGGCGGCGCGTGCGACCATTTCTGCAGCAATATTTCCATTTGCCCCAGCTCTATTCTCAACAATCACAGGTTGTCCAAGTCGAGTGGAAAGCCCCTCCGCCAAAGCGCGACCAACAGTATCAGCAGAACCGCCGGGAGAAAAACCAACAACTAGGTGAATCGGCTTACTGGGGTATGCTCCCTCTTGATTCGCCGCATGGAGAGTAGAAATACCCACACCCAATAGTAGCGACTGCAAAATCAGAGAGATAAAGATTCGGCTCATTGCTTTCCATTAATCAGCGGGACCCCACTGATTTCTTGCAACTCCTCAAAACTCAATTCATTCACCCAATCGACAGCGCGCAACCCTTCTGGAGTGACTTCAATTGTTGCCAGATCTGTGTAGATAGAGTCGACCGCAGCTAAGGCTGTTAATGGATAAGTGCATTCGGACACCAACTTAGATTCGCCTGACTTTGTTAAATGCTCCATCATCACGAATAATTTTTTAGCGCCAAGGGCGAGATCCATTGCACCACCAACAGCCGGAATCGCTTTAGGATCACCAGTGCGCCAATTGGCGATATCCCCTTTTACAGAGACCTGAAAAGCACCTAAAACGCAGATATCAATATGTCCGCCTCGGATCATCACAAACGAGTCAGCATGGTGACACAGTGATGCACCGGGGAGCATAGTGACAGGCTGCTTACCCGCATTTACCAGCTCCTCATCAATTTCATCACCTTGAGCTAAAGGACCCATTCCAAGAAGGCCGTTTTCTGAATGCAGCAAAATTTCTTTATCCGATGGGAGGTAGTTAGAAATCGTCATGGGCTGCCCAATCCCTAAATTCACATGAGCACCATCTGGAATATCTTGAACAATGCGCTTAGCAATATCTGCTGTAGTTCGCTTTTGCACCTTAGAAAGATCAATCATGATTTTTCTCCAGCAAGTACGACCCGTTTTACAAAAATTCCCGGAGTAACAATGACCTCTGGATCCAAATCACCCAACTCAACTACTTGATTAACTTGTGCAATGGTGCAACGCGCAGCAGTAGCCATAATAGGGCCAAAGTTACGACCTGTGCGGTGATAAGTCAGGTTACCCCAACGATCGCCTTTATCTGCCTTAATGAGTGCGTAGTCAGCTTTGATAGCGAATTCAAAAATATGATTAACACCATCAATCACTCGAGTGTCTTTTCCCAAAGCAAGCTCCGTACCAAATCCAGTAGGGGTATAAAAACCACCGATACCGGCACCACCTGCCCGAATACGCTCAGCGAGTGTTCCTTGCGGCACTAGCTCTAATTCTATTTTTCCTGCGCGATACAGGTCATCAAATGCACCAGATTCTGGTTGACGCGGAAAGGAACAGACCATCTTCTTAACTTGTCCTCTGGCGATCAATTTAGAGATGCCTATGCCTGAGTTACCCGCATTGTTGCTGATAATAGTCAGATCTTTAGCGCCTTGCTCTGCCAGTGCATCTAATAAGAACATCGGTGAGCCAGCACCACCAAAACCCGAAACCAAAATGGTTGAACCGCTGGCAATATCTCGCACAGCATCAGCCACGCTGGGAATCATTTTTTGTATCACTACAAGTCTCCGTCTATTTTTTATTATGGGTACTGTTTTCAGCTTTTTGCTGATTTACCACTAATTTAATGCATTTGAGAGATTGCCGAGCGAATTGCATTAGGGAGTTTTGCGGCCAGAGCCCTCCTGGCTTCCAATGCCGCCTTAGAAGACTCCTGAGTTCTCGAGGACCACACAGAACCAGGAAAGTAGGCATCGTCCTTGTAGCGTGGAATGACATGCCAGTGAATATGTGGAACCATATTCCCAAGAGCAGCAAGATTAATCTTATCGGGCTGCATGACGTCGCGTATTACCCCCTCTACAGCAAACACAAGGGCCATTAAATGCTCCTGCTCGCCATGAGTAAGGTCGGTCATCTCAGCCACATGGCGATTCCAAATCACCCTGCAGAATCCAGGTAGATCAGGATCATTTACCAAGATGACTCGACAGTCATCGCCGCGCCATATGAGTTGCCCCTCATCTGGCTTGAGTTCGTCTTTACACAGTACGCAATTAGTCATGTGAAGAATGTAAACGAAAACGGCACCTAAGTCACCCTTGTGAGGTCATTTAGGTGCCGCGGCAGTATGGTGCTACTGCTTACAACGTACTACTTAGGGATTCTTAATGGAACTGCTCTTCTTCAGTAGAACCAGTTAATGCCGTTACAGAAGACTTACCACCTTGGATAACAGTCGTTACATCATCGAAGTAACCGGTGCCAACTTCTTGCTGGTGCGAAACGAATGTGTAACCGCGATCACGCGCAGCAAATTCTGGCTCTTGTACTTTCTCGATATATGCAGTCATACCGCGCTGCATGTAGTCTTGCGCCAAGTCGAACATGTTGTACCACATAGAGTGAATACCAGCCAATGTGATGAACTGATACTTATAACCCATTGCACCTAATTCACGTTGGAATTTAGCAATGGTTGCATCGTCCAAGTTTTTCTTCCAGTTGAAAGATGGTGAGCAGTTGTAAGCCAACATCTTGCCCGGGAACTTCGCACGAATTGCTTCGGCAAACTGACGAGCAAACTCAAGGTCAGGTGTACCTGTTTCACACCAAACCATATCAGCATAAGCAGCGTATGCCAAACCACGTGAGATCGCTTGATCCAAGCCTTTGCGTGTTTTGTAGAAACCTTCTGGAGTACGCTCACCTGTCAAGAATGGCTTGTCATTGGCATCGTAGTCAGAAGTCAGCAAGTCAGCAGCTTCTGCATCAGTACGAGCCAAGATAATGGTCGAAACACCCATCACGTCAGCAGCTAAACGTGCAGAAATTAACTTTTGAACTGACTCAGCCGTAGGCAACAATACTTTGCCTCCCAAGTGACCACACTTCTTAACGGAAGATAATTGGTCTTCAAAATGAACACCGGCAGCGCCCTGCTTGATTAGTGCTTTGCTCAACTCAAATGCATTCAATACGCCACCAAAACCAGCTTCAGCATCTGCAACGATAGGAGCAAAGTACTCGATATATCCAGCATCGCCTTTGTTAATACCTTTAGCCGTTTGAATTTCATCAGCACGCTGGAATGAGTTATTGATACGCTCAACCATCTTAGGAACTGAATCTACCGGGTATAAAGATTGGTCTGGATACATTGCTGCATAAGAGTTGCCGTCAGCAGCAACCTGCCAACCTGACAAATAAATTGCTTGTACGCCAGCTTTAACTTGTTGCATTGCTTGGCCGCCAGTCAAAGCACCTAAACAGTTTACGTAGGCCTCGTTGTTTACCAATTCCCAAAGACGCTCAGCGCCATGTTTAGCTAGTGTGTGCTCAATCTTTAATGAGCCGCGGAGGCGAACTACATCCTCAGCTGTATAGCCACGAGTAATACCTTTCCAGCGTGGATTGGTATCCCAGTCTTTTTGTAATGCTGCGATTTCTGCTTTGCGATCTGCCATGTTTTTCTCCCTAAGTTAAACAAGTACTTCAAAATTTGAGGACTTTTAAGACCTATTCAAGTCTTATGTCTTATATAAGAGTTTAGACAGTTCAAAAAAGCACGCAAGGGGAATTTGGACTATTTATAAAAATATTTAGTTATTTAAATTCAATAACTTATATATATATTTTTACAATGTGGGATAAATATTCACTGCTTGGAATGAATTGAGGTGCTACATGCTGCGCTGCATTTTACGCAGCGTAATGATATTTCATATTATGAAATAATTGTTAATCCAACTTAATATTTGCCGTTTTGATAACTTCGCGCCAACGAACGACTTCCTGATTAACAAATTTTGCAAATTCAGCCCTAGATAAGCGTGGTGCTGTTGCCGCAAGAGAGAACCATTTTTCCCTTAATTCATCAGAAATTAATGCCTTATCAGTTTCTGCAGCCATTTTGTTCAGCACCTCATTAGGCGTTCCTTTAACACCCCAAAGCCCATACCAACTTGATACAACATAGTTTGGTAGGCCGGCCTCTGCTGTTGTGGGGACATCCGGGAAACTATCAACGCGTTTATTGGAGGCAACAGCAATGGCAACCAATTGCCCATTCTTAACAAATGGGCCCGAAGCAGCAAATGTATCAAACATCATATCGATTTGGCCTGCCACCAAATCTTGTAAAGCAGGTCCAACACCCCGATAGGGCACATGAGTAATTTGAGTCTTCGTTAGCTGCTTAAATAACTCACCAGATAGATGTTGCGAAGTTCCGCTGCCAGCAGAGCCATAGTTATATGCACCAGGGTTCTTTTTAATCATGGCAATAATCGTTTTAAGATCCGTACTCCCAAATTTATTCGGATTAACTACGATGACCTGTGGAGTGCTTCCTAAAATCGCAATGGGCTCAAAATCCTTTGTAATGTCATAACTTAAGTTAGGATAAAGTGATTGCGCAATCGTATGATGAACTGCACCAGCAAACCATCCATAACCATCAGCAGGCATTTTGGCTGCAAACGCAGCACCAAGGGTACCTCCTGCCCCGCTCTTGTTATCCACGATAACGGGAATACCTAATTGTGTAGTTAAACTCTTGGCAACTGGTCGACTAAAAGCATCAGATGCCCCACCAGGAGCGAACGGATTAATCAATACCATGTTTCTGTTGGCTGCAGGCCATGGCTCAGCTGCAAAGCATGAGAAAGATATACCAGCAACCGCGGCTGCATGAACCAAAAATTTTGCGATAGAACGCACAAATACTCCTAGTTAATTTCTGCAATAAAAGGAGATTTATACGTATTCAGCTACCTCAACCAAATTACCATCTGGATCTCGCAAATAAACTGATCTTATTGGACCAAGCGCGCCACGACGCGGCACAGGACCTACATCTATTGCAATTTGATTTCTCTTGAGGTGCTCAATAAAGTCGTCCAAAGGAACTGAAGCAATTAAACAGAAGTCGCCAGATCCAATCGTGGGCACCCTTGCTTTTGTTGGTGTTTCGGTGTCGCGATCTTGTAAATTAATTTTAAGTTGACCAAATCGCAGTGCGTAGCGGGGCTGCCCCTCAGGGCCCTTGAAAAATTCTCTTTCAAAGCCAAATGCCTTTTCGTAATACTGAGTCGTGACTTCAATATCCGTCACCGTTAAAACAATATGGTCAATCCGATCGATTAACTGCTGCATTTCTTATCTCCAATATTTTTATATTCAATCCTAAGATAAGCCTAATCGATTTTCAATTAATTTTCTCTAGTGCATACCCTAAGTGAATATAAATTAAGCATTGATCTTTTCTGAAGTAGATAACACTTTAAATGTCGTCAAGATAATCATCAACTGAAACAAAACAATTCCCAAGAAGAGTGCTTTTGGCAAACCTGCATCCATAAAAAACCCGAATATAAATGGGCCTACTGCCGCACCTAAATCAATTCCTGAATAAACGATTCCATATACGCGTCCTGCCACGCCTTTGGGTGTCACCGACTTGACCAAAAGATCTCGAGAAGGGGCTACAACACCATAACCAAAGCCTAATCCAATAAAGAGGAAAGGAATCACCGCAATAGAAATAAGTCCAGTACCAAGCAACAAACACATCACAATCGTAACGGACAAACAAGAAGAAACAATGCGCTCTGGCGCTTGCAACTTTGCTGCTAGATAGCCTCCGAATAAAACGCCGCCAGCACTTCCAAGCGCTAATAAGGTGATGTAATAACTACCTACATCTAGGGGTACTTTATAAATGTTAAATAATGCACTTGGTGCAAATGATTGCAGGCTCGATGTAGAGGCCATGCTGAAGAAAAAGAAAATCCAGCACAACCAAATGGCGGTTGACTTCAGAAACGCAAACGGACTCTCATGAGTAGCGCTGGGATGACTGGCTTGGGAACATGTATGAGCATTCTCATGGCGCTCTTTGACATCATCAAGGAGGTACTTTTTATTTAGCCAAAGAACTACCAAGATACAGGCCTCTAGAAGGGCCGCGGATAAGAATGCGATACGCCATTCGGCAAGCTGCGCTATCGCAACCATAAACGCTGGTGCTGCAGCCCAACCTAGATATCCTGCAACACCATGCATCGAATATGCATACGGAAGATTGGGTGGCGACACCTTGTGATTGATGATCGTGTAATCAACAGGGTGAAAAATGCCGTTGCCACAGCCAGCAATAACCGCCCCAATTAAGAGCATTGGATACCCATTGCTTTGCGAATAGATCAGGGCGGCAAGAACAAGTAGGCCAATACCGCCAAACAATACTGGTCTTGCTCCTATGCGGTCTACCAAGAATCCAGAGCTAGCCTGAGCAATACAAGACACCGCAAAGAAAACTGACATGAGCAAACCAAGCTCGGCATAACTTAATACAAAAGCATCCTTCAACCATGGGAACATGGGAGGAAGAATTAAATGAAAGAAATGAGAGCTGCCGTGCGCCAGGCTAATCAGACCAATAACCCGGACATCACTGGCGCGCCTACTAATCGCAACAGTCATGTACCGAGTTTACTGGCGCAGGAATATTCCTGCTGAACTACGTTTGAACCACTTAATGGACCTGACGGCTAAAACTAAAGTCGCCTGATTTATCGACATCGACGGGCACTACATCCATGGGTCCGAACTTGCCTTCCAAAATCATCTTGGAAACTGGGTTTTCAATGTACTGCTGAATCGCCCGCTTCAGTGGCCTTGCTCCAAAGACTGGATCAAAGCCTACCTCAGCAATCTTATTCAGGGCTGCATCACTCACCTCAAGCTGCATATCCACTTTTGCCAAACGATCCGACAAGTTCTTGAGTAAGATCTTTGCGATGTTGGCAATATTGCCTTTATCTAGACCATGGAACACAACGATTTCGTCAATACGATTTAAGAACTCAGGGCGGAAATGATTCTTCAGCTCTTCGAATACCGCTTCTTTAATTTCTGCCTGTTTCTTATTTACCATTGACTGAATTAAATGCGAGCCAATATTACTAGTCATGACAATGACTGTGTTCTTAAAGTCCACAGTACGGCCTTGACCATCGGTGAGGCGACCATCATCTAAAACTTGCAAGAGTACGTTAAATACATCTGGGTGTGCTTTTTCGATTTCATCAAACAAGATCACGCTATAGGGATGACGACGAACTTGCTCGGTTAAATAGCCACCCTCTTCATAGCCCACATATCCAGGAGGAGCGCCGATTAAACGCGCAACACTATGCTTCTCCATAAACTCACTCATATCAATACGAATGAGGTGATCTTCGCTATCAAACAAGAAGCCAGCCAGGGCTTTACAGAGCTCAGTCTTACCAACACCGGTAGGCCCAAGGAATAAGAAGGAGCCATATGGACGATTCTCCTCAGCCAAACCAGCACGGGAACGACGGATGGCATCGGATACTGCGCGAATAGCCTCTTCTTGGCCAACGACACGCTTATGCAATAACTCTTCCATCTTGAGCAATTTATCGCGCTCACCTTGCATCATCTTCGATACTGGAATACCTGTCGCACGAGAAACCACTTCCGCAATTTCTTCGGCGCCAACTTGGGTGCGAAGTAACTTGTTCTTCACTACGCCATCTTTATCGCCCTGAGCTTCCGCCGCAGCAGCAGACTTCAACTTAGCTTCTAGTTCAGGCAACTTACCGTATTGCAATTCCGCAACCTTTTCCAACTTGCCGTCGCGTTGTAGCTTTGCAATATCTACCCTTACTTTTTCAATTTCCTCTTTCAGCTGTGCTGCGCCTAATACAGCACCCTTCTCCGCCTTCCAAACCTCTTCTAAATCAGCATACTCAGCGCCCAGACGTTTAATTTCATCTTCAATCAGACCAAGGCGTTTTTGCGAAGCATCGTCCTTCTCCTTCTTAACTGCTTCGCGCTCAATTTTCAATTGAATCAAACGACGCTCCAACCTATCCATCACTTCAGGCTTAGAGTCAATCTCCATCCGAATGCGTGAACCTGCTTCATCAATCAAATCGATCGCCTTATCTGGCAAGAAACGATCCGTAATGTAGCGATGCGATAACTCAGCAGCCGCAACAATCGCTGGATCAGTAATTTCGATTCCATGATGTAGTTCATAACGCTCTTTAAGACCACGCAAGATGGCAATAGTGGCTTCCACGGTAGGCTCTTCTACCATCACTTTTTGAAAACGACGCTCCAGAGCGGGATCTTTTTCAATGTACTTACGGTACTCATCCAAAGTGGTTGCACCGATGCAATGCAGTTCGCCACGAGCTAATGCGGGTTTGAGCATATTGCCGGCATCCATCGCGCCCTCCCCCTTGCCTGCGCCAACCATCGTATGAATCTCATCGATAAAGATGATGGTTTGACCTTCATCTTTGGCGACATCGCTAAGAACAGCCTTGAGGCGCTCCTCAAATTCACCACGGTACTTGGCACCAGCCAATAACAAGGCCATGTCCAAGACCAAAACACG
>CANBSM010000030.1 GCA_947372155.1 Burkholderiaceae bacterium | reverse complement strand
ATTACTCTTATTAGTTTGTATACAAGGCGCCTTTGGCGCTTGGACTGTCACCTTAAAACTGCAGCCCATCATTGTTACTATTCACTTGATGTTGGCCTTAGCCTTATTGGCTTGCTTAACGGCATATGCGCAGCAGTCATGGGAGAGCAGGTCCTCTACTGTTCGTTCTATTCGGGTGCGGCCGCTTTCTGCGCAACTCCTCACCCTTTCTTTGATTGTTTTATTCACCCAGGTTTTTCTTGGTGCCTGGGTGAGCACAAATTACGCGGTATTAGCCTGCCCTGATTTCCCGACTTGTTTGGGAAGTGTGTGGCCTGAAACGAATTGGGCTGAGGGTTTTACTCTCTGGCGTCAATTAGGTTTAAATGCACAGGGAGAATTTATCTCCCCTGCGGCATTGCAAACAATCCACTGGGCACATCGCATTTTTGCCATGCTGGTGTTAGTAGTGCTTGGAGCTCTGGGCTGGAGCGCTCTTGCGCTGGCAACACCAGTTCTATCTGGCCTTACTAAAGTGGCTAAGCTATTGCTGGGAGTGCTTTTATTGCAAGTGATTACGGGTATTTCTAATGTGGTATTTCAGTGGCCCTTGTTAGCTGCCTTATTACACACTGCCGGCTCCGCAGCTTTGGTATTCTGTTTGGTCAGGATTAGTTATTGGGCTTCTTGGAAGCCTTTCATGCAAAAGAAGATAGCGTAAATATGAGCGACTCTAAAACAAGCGCACCAGTGGCTATGCCACGTTGGCGCCAATATTGGGTTTTAACCAAACCTAGAGTGACTCAGCTCGCCGTTTTTTGCGCAGTCATCGGAATGTTTTTGGCAACACCTGGGATGGTTCCTTATCCAGTTCTCTTTGGCGGCATTGTAGGTATCTGGCTTTTAGCTGGCGCTGCATTTGCAGTGAACTGTTTGATTGAGCAAGCCGTAGATGCCAAGATGAAGCGCACTGCTTGGCGTCCATCTGCTACTGGTGAAGTCACGCCGTTTCACATTATTATTTTCTCAATCATTTTGGGTTCGCTCGGAATGATTATTTTGTGGAATTTCTGCAACCCATTAACGATGTGGCTCACACTGGCCACCTTTGTTGGTTATGCAGTGATCTATACCTGGTTGCTAAAGCCTGCAACACCACAAAACATTGTGATTGGTGGATTATCGGGCGCTATGCCGCCAGCATTAGGCTGGGCGGCGGTAACCAATACGCTTTCTGCAGAAGCCTGGCTTTTGGTTCTGATTATTTTTGTTTGGACTCCCCCGCATTTCTGGGCGCTGGCTTTATATCGTCGTGATGACTATGTGCAGTCTGGCTTACCAATGTTGCCAGTAACTCACGGAGAGCGTTTCACGCTTCTCAATATCGTGCTTTATACCCTGATTTTGATTGCAGCTACGATGCTGCCCTATATTTACGGGATGAGCGGTATGGTGTATTTAGTCTCCGCAATTATTCTGGGATTAATGTTCTTAGCCTACGTACTTGCGCTATTTATTTCCTATAGCGATGCGTTGGCTAAAAAGACATTCCGATTTTCAATTACTTATCTTTCGCTACTCTTTGCAGCGCTCTTGATAGATCATTATTTCCTCTGAGATCAATATGAATTTTCTGCGCATTTGCTTTTTAGCAATTATTTGTTTTGTATTGAGTGCTTGTAGCCCAAAGCCAGAGTTTAAAAATATTGATATCACTGGCAGTACGGCGTTTGGCAAAGACTTTAGTTTGGTAGATCCTGATGGCAAGGTTAGAACCTTGGCAGACTTCAAAGGCAAAGTGGTTGTGATGTTTTTTGGATACACCCAATGCCCTGATATTTGCCCAACCACCCTAACTGAAATGCAGCAAGTCATGACCCTCTTGGGTCCTCAGTCAGATAAGGTGCAGGTCCTTTTTGTCACTGTAGATCCAGAGCGCGACACCGCAGAAATTCTGAAGCAGTATGTGCCTGCATTTGATTCCCGCTTCTTGGGCTTGCGTCCCGTAGATGAAGTCTCCTTAGAGAAGGTAGCCAAAGACTTTAAGATTTATTACAAGAAGGTGCCGGGAGCAAAGCCGGGCTCTTACACAATGGATCACACGGCAGGCAGCTATGCATTTGATCCTCAAGGCCACCTACGTTTGTATATCAAGCACGCTCAAGGTCCAGAGACCTTGGCGCATGATTTGAAAGAATTGCTAAAGTAAAGAGAAGGAGCGGAGTGCTGCTTGTGTTGCTTAAGCTGCTTGTAGCAAACCACGCATCTTTTTAAGGGCAGCAGTTTCAATTTGGCGAACGCGTTCTGCCGAGATGCCATATTCATCAGCAAGATCATGCAATGTCTTTGTGCCATTGCCTTCAGCATCCATCGCCAACCAACGAGATTGCACGATATTGCGACTACGCTCATCTAAAGCCATGAGTGCTTGATCTAATTTAGGGCCTTGTAAGGCATCCGCTTCAGCACTAGCAATGCGAGCAGTAGGCTCTTGAGAGTTGTCTGCTAGCCATTGAATAGGGGCGTAAGCAGACTCATCATCGCTGTCATCGCCTTCCAGGGCGACATCGCCACCAGCAAGACGCATTTCCATTTCTTTAACGTCAGAACCTTTGACATCCAGTGCTTTGGCCAGGGCTTCTACTTCGCTTGGAGTCAGTGCGCTTAATGTAGGTTTATTGCTGCGTAAGTTAAAGAATAATTTGCGCTGTGCTTTGGTAGTTGCTGTTTTGACTAGGCGCCAATTCTTGAGAATGTATTCATGAATCTCTGCTTTGATCCAATGGATCGCATAAGATACCAGACGTGCACCATTGTTTGGGTCATAGCGTTTAACGGCTTTCATCAACCCAATATTGCCTTCTTGAATTAAGTCAGCATGCGGGATTCCGTAGCCAAGATATTGACGAGCAACAGAAACTACTAAACGTAGATGAGATAGAACTAATGTTTTAGCGGCATCGACATTTTCTGTGCGGCGAAATTCCTGCGCAAGATGTAACTCTTCTGCAGCACTAAGCATTGGTACGCGATTAACGTACGAAATATATGAATCGAGAGTGCCAACCCCAAGCGTTGGCAGCATCGGAAATGCGGACGCCGACGCAGTCTGCGCGACTGGCAGCGTTTGCAAACTCGGTTTGTCAGATTTCTTTTGAACCATTTTTTCTTATAAATATGAGGTGTTAATAGAGGTCTATTTTAGCACTCTTGTCAATAGAGTGCTAATGGTTTTTACGACTTATAAGTTATTGATTTAATTGAATAATTCAGATGAATATTGCCCTGCTGTGAAGGGGGCTAAATCATCAATTCCTTCACCCTTGCCGAGAGCTAAAACAGCGGGTTTTGAACCATCTTGTAGGGTGTGGGCTAGAGCGCAGATTACCCCGCCCTTAGCAGTGCCATCGAGCTTAGTCACAATGATTCCTGTGAGGCCGAGAGCGGCATGAAAGGCTTTTACTTGGCTTAAGCCGTTCTGTCCAGTATTGCCATCCAAAACGAGCAGAGTGTGGTGAGGTGCCCCAGGAAGGGCTTTACCAATCACGCGCTTCACTTTCTTGAGCTCTTCCATAAGGTTGTCTTGTGTAGCTAGACGACCAGCCGTATCAATAATCAGAATGTCATTCTTGCGAGAGATCGCAGCATGAATCGCATCGTGCGCAACAGCGGCAGCATCACCACCTTCTTGGGTAATAACGTCAACCTGGTTGCGTCCACCCCACTCCTGAAGCTGATTACGTGCCGCAGCTCTAAAGGTATCGCCGGCAGCCAAAAGAACGGACTTACCTTGAGACTGAAAGAGTCGGCAGAGTTTGCCAATGGTAGTAGTCTTACCTGCCCCATTTACCCCTACAACCAACCAAACCTCTGGAGTGTTAGGCTTATCACTTGTGAATAGTGGATTTGGTGAAGGCTCTATAGCGGTCAACAATGTGCCAACCTCCTGAATGAGGAGCGCTTGCAATTCTTCCGGACTAGATGCCTTTTCAGATTTTGCTGCTTTACGAAGTTTGCTGATGAGTTGTTCAGTCGTAGGTAGACCCACATCACTTTGAATGAGTGATTCTTCTAAGGCTTCAAACCAAGATTCATCAACTTTGCTTGATTTGAAAAGGGATCCGAGGGTTTTACGTAAGCCGAACATAATCGATACAATTTAAACCTTGCATCTTATCAATTTAATTCTAGGGATATGGTGATTTAGCAGATGCTTTCCAATTTACTCCGAATTTCCTTTTTATTCTTCGTAATTACTCAGCTTGCTTTGGCTGCCAGCCCTGATTTGGGGGATACACATGAGTATCAGTTGAGCAACGGCCTCAAATTGATTGTCAGGGAAGATCATCGTGCACCAACGGTAGCGCACATGGCTTGGTATCGAGCCGGATCTATGGATGAGGTCAACGGTAAGACTGGAGTGGCTCATGTCCTTGAGCATATGATGTTTAAGGGCACCGACAAAGTGAAGGCGGGTGAGTTCTCTCGTTTGGTAGCCGCAGTCGGTGGGCGCGAGAATGCATTTACCTCGCGCGATTACACGGCTTACTTTCAGCAGGTTGAAAAATCAAAACTAGAAGACGTAATCAAGCTTGAAGCCGATCGCATGTCTCATCTTAATTTTGATGATGCAGAGTTCTTAAAAGAAATCCAAGTCATCATGGAAGAGCGTCGCTTACGAACAGAAGACAATCCAAGCAGTTTACTCAATGAATCATTGATGGCAACTGCCTATATGAGCTCTCCCTATCGCCACCCAGTGATTGGCTGGATGAATGATTTGCAGAATATGAAGGCATCTGATGCGCGAGATTGGTATCGCAGTTGGTATGCGCCAAATAATGCAACTGTAGTTATCAGCGGCGATGTGGATGCAAAAAAAGTACTGGCCTTGGCGGAGAAGTATTACGGCGCTGCCGCTACTCATGAGTTGCCGGTACGCAAGCCACAAATTGAGCCACCTCAAAAAGGCATTAAACAAGTTCAGGTCAAAGCATCTGCTGATAGCGCTCAGTTGGCTATGGCTTGGAAGGTCCCTCGTCTAGAGCCTGGCAAGCTGGATGACCCTGAGCCATATGCCCTTGAGCTTCTGACCGCAGTTCTCGACGGTTATGACAATGCTCGTTTAAATCGCACGCTTGTAAAGCAGGAAAAGGTAGTCAACGATGTAGGGGTGGGTTACGACATGATTTCTCGAGGACCAGAGTTATTTTTAATCAGTGCAACGATGGCTAAAGGAAAAACAGTAGGTCAGGCTCAAGTAAGCATTCGTAAAGCTTTGGATGAACTAAAGCAAAAAGGGGTGCTAGATTCAGAGCTTAAAAGAATTAAGGTGCGCATACTATCGGACCAAATCTATAAGCGTGACTCTATCTTTGGTCAAGCAATGGAAATTGGTAGCACGGAGATGGCAGGATTCTCTTGGAGAGACATCGATTACATGTTAGAAAAAATGCAATCCATAACTCCCGAACAAGTTCAAGCAGTGGCAAAAAAATATCTAGTTGATGAAGGCCTAACAATTGCAGTGTTGGATCCGCAAGCTCGTCAAGCGCTAAGCAAGGAGGGTAAGCAATGAATCTCTTGATGAAGGGCATTTCTGTTTGCTTCTTTAGTATCGGGCTCATTAGTAATGCTTGCGCCATTTTGCCCATTGAGCAGCTCGATGCCTATAAGGGAGCCAAGGCATATTTAGTGCAAACCAAAGCGCTGCCTATGGTGGATATCGAAGTGAGTATTGATGCGGGTGATCGCTATGACCCAGCTACTAAAAGCGGCCTCGCTGATATGGTGGCAGGCCTGATGAACTATGGTGTTAAGGGTGAAAATGGGGTGCTTACCGAAGCCCAAATCGCTGATGAAATCGCTGATTTGGGTGCCAATATTGGTTTATCAGTGGGTGGCGAGCGAGCGATCTTGCGTATTCGCAGCTTGAGTAGAAAAGACTTGCGCGATAGAGCAGTAAAACTGGCCTCAGCGATGTTGAGCGCGCCTACTTATGACCCAAAAATTGTTGAGCGTGAAAAGCAGCGAACTATTACTAGTTTATTGGAAGCAGAAACAAAGCCCGAGTTTGTTCTCGAGCGTCGTTTTAAAAAATTAGTCTACGGCAACTACCCTTTAGCAGATTCTCCAACAGTGAAATCGATTGGTGCTGTGAGCGTGAATGATTTAGTGCAATTCCATAAGCAGTTTTATCGTGGCGATCGCATGATTGTGAGTATTGTTGGCGATGTTGATCGTGCTCAAGCAGATGAAATTGTCCGGACTTTGTTAAAGCAGATTCCGGCCTCAGGCCAGCCGATTGCGAAATTGCCTGAACTCGAGCGCTCCCCAGTAGAGCCTTTGGCGCAAAGAGAGATTCAAATCCCTTTTGATTCACAGCAGGCTCATATTGCAATGGGAATGACTGCAGTGGCTCGCAACAACCCCGATTACTTCCCCTTGCTCGTAGGCAACTACATTTTAGGTGGAGGCGGTTTTGTATCTCGCTTAATGTCTGAGGTACGAGAGAAGCGTGGTCTGGCGTACAGCGTGTTTAGTTACTTTGCCCCCGGAAAAGATAATGGAATTTTTCAGACGGGCTTACAAACTAAGAGCGATCAAGCTTCGCTAGCTCTAGAGGTGATGAGTTCAACTATGGGACAATTTATTGCCGATGGACCCACTCCGACCGAGTTGGTTGCTGCCAAAGCAAATTTGGTCAACGGCTATCCCTTGCGTATTGATAACAATCGCAAGTTGTTGGATAACGTCTCTTCAATTGCATGGAACGGTTTGCCGCTCGATACGATGGATGTGTGGACTAAGCAAGTAGAGGCGGTCACTCTGGATCAGGTAAATGCTGCATTCAAAAAATATCTTGCAATGGATCGTATGAAGATTGTTGTGTTGGGGGCAAAAAATAAATAAGCCTAACAAAGCAAATAAGCCTCTAAAGACTGAGCCACCCAAGAAGGTTCGGATCATTGGCGGCAATTGGAGAAGTCGTTTGCTAACGGTATTGGATCTGCCTGGTCTACGCCCTACAACTGACCGTATCCGCGAAACTTTGTTTAATTGGTTGGGTCAGGATTTGACGGGCCTACGTTGCCTAGATCTTTTTGCAGGCACTGGTGCTTTGGGTTTTGAGGCCGCATCCAGAGGTGCCACACTAGTCGTGTTGCTTGAGAAAGAAAAAAGGGCTTGCGCAAATTTAACGGCCAATTTTGTTTTATTGCAATCTTCACCAGCAGCGGGGCTTGTAGAAATTTTGCAACGAGATAGCCTTGAGTTTCTGAAGCAGCAGGCAGATCGTTCCAGCAACTTAATTTTTATTGACCCCCCCTTCCAGGATTCGAATCTTTTGGAACGTGCTGTTATTGAGGCTGGCAGGGTATGCGATGACTCTGCGGGTGGTGGTATTTATGTGGAATTCCCCTCTAGCCGCTCCCGTGAAGAGGTAGAGTCCCTGCTGCCAGACTGGCATTGTGGAAAATACTTAGAAGCTGGACAGGTAAAAGCTTGTCTATTTCGGAGCGGAAGGGGCTAAACTCTTGCCTGTAGCCGATAAAGCCTTAGGAATGTCATGACAGTTGCCGTATACCCTGGAACATTTGATCCATTTACTCGTGGTCACGAGGATTTGGTGCGCCGTGCATCGAGCATTTTTACAGAGTTGATTGTGGGTGTTGCTGATAGCCGCAGCAAGCGTCCATTCTTTACTTTGCAAGAGCGCATTGATATTGCTAAGGAAGTGCTAGGTCACTATCCGAACGTCAAAGTTGTTGGCTTTACTGGTTTGTTAAAAGATTTTGCACGTGAGCATCATGCGCGCGTGATTGTGCGTGGTTTGCGTGCCGTATCTGATTTTGAATATGAATTTCAAATGGCAGGCATGAACCGCTACCTGCTACCTGATGTTGAAACTTTGTTTTTGACGCCATCTGATCAATATCAATTTATCTCGGGGACCTTTGTTCGTGAGATCGCTTCGATGGGCGGAGATGTGAGCAAATTTGTTTTCCCATCAGTAGAGAAATGGCTAGTCCAAAAAATTGCTTCAGGCACTCAGAACAAAGAGTAAAGAGAGTGATATTGGCGAGTAAATCATGGCTTTAATGATCACAGACGAATGCATCAACTGCGATGTATGCGAGCCAGAATGTCCAAATGATGCGATTTACATGGGTCTGGAAATTTATGAAATTAATCCTGACAAATGTACTGAATGCGTGGGGCACTATGATGCTCCCCAGTGTCGTCAGGTCTGCCCAGTAGACTGCATTCCATTTAACCCTGAGCATACCGAAACGCAAGATCAGTTAATGGTGAAGTTTAAGTTCTTGACTGCTGCCAAAAAAGCCAATACAGCTTAACTGAGCACCTTAGCCCTTGGAGTGCAGCTCCATCATGGCGGTTTGGGCATCGCCCTTTAAAAAGAGCGGTAAAATTTGTAGACCATTTTCAATGCTGGCATCAATGAGTTTTTGCTCGCCCAGTTGAGGTCTACGCAAGACATAATCAGCAACATCCATGGGGCGCCCATCACCCGCCAAATCTCTTGGGTGACCAATACCTAGGCGTAAGCGCCAATAATCTGGCGTGCTCAAATGCGCCTGGATATCTTTCAAGCCGTTGTGCCCGCCTGTGCCCCCACCTAGCTTCAAGCGTGCAGTACCTGGCTTGAGATCAAGCTCATCTTGCACCACTAAAATATCTGCGGGGGTAATTTTGTGAAAGCGACATAGCGCGCCAACCGATTGACCGCTAAGGTTCATGTAAGTGCTGGGCTTTAGAAGGTAAAGATCTTCGCCTTCCCATTTCGCTTTGGCTACTTTGCCATGAAAGCGTTTTTCGGATTCAAAACGAGTGCTTAGTTGTTTTGCCAAGGCGTCAACAAACCAGAAGCCAGCATTGTGCCGATCTGCTTCATGCTCATCTCCAGGGTTGCCTAGGCCAACAATTAATTTCGTCATGGTGAGAGTTTAAAGATATAAAAGTATTTCGCCAAAAAAATGAAAACTTGGGGCAATAAAAAAGGCCCGCTTGCGCAGGCCTTCTGGTACAAGCGATTAAGCTAAATGATTAAGCTTTATCCTTTGGTGCTTCAGCAGGAGCTGCTGCAGCTGGTGCAGCAGGCGCATCTGTAGGCTCAGCAGATTTAGCTGCTGGGATACGTGCGTTAGCAAGCACTGGGTTCTCTTGCTCAACATGCAATACCAAGGTAACACCTTTTGGCAATGCGATGTCTTTAGCGTGAATACCGTGACCAACTTCGATCTTCGCCAAATCCACTTCGATGAACTCTGGCAAGTCTGCTGGTAAGCAAGAAATTTCAAGTTCAGTAAGGATGTGGCTAATAACGGCACCTTGCAACTTCACAGCAGCTGACGTGTCAGCATTAGCGAAGTGCAATGGAACGCGCATATGAACTTTCTCAGTCGCGGATACGCGCTGGAAGTCAATGTGCAATACCAATGGCTTAAATGGATGCATTTGGTAATCGCGCAACAACACTTTTTGTGTCTTGCCACCAATTTCCAAATCCAAAATGGATGAGTGGAATGCTTCCTTGCGGAGAGCATGGAACAACGCGTTATGGTCTAACTCGATGACCAAGGCTGGATCTTTACTACCGTAAACGATTCCCGGAGTTTTCCCGGAATTGCGCAGACGGCGGCTCGCACCCGTTCCCTGTACGCTTCTTTCAAAGGCTACTACTTTCATGATGTATTCCCTAGTTAAGGTTAATTTCCGTTCGCGACCAAACAGAAAAGCCTTCGATTATATCGTGGGAAAGGATGTTTTTGCCTACAAAAGGCTTAAAACTGCCAAAAACCGGTGTGAAACCGTGGTTTTTGGCTTATTCAGCAAACATCGACATCACTGAATCACCCTTGCTAATGCGGGAAAGGGTTTCAGCGAGTAGCGGGGCTACCGTCAGTTGGCGGATTTTGGATACTTTCAATGCCTCGGCGGTCAGAGGAATGGTATCAGTAACAACCAACTCATCTAATTCTGAGGCAGCAATGCGGGCCACAGCACCGCCTGAGAGCACGGCGTGGGTACAGTAGGCGGTAACGCCCTTAGCACCACGTTCTTTAAGCGCCTCAGCAGCTTTACAGAGGGTTCCACCGGTATCAATGATGTCATCCATGATGACGCAATGGCGGCCTTCTACTTCACCAATAAGGTGCATTACTTCGGATACGTTTGCCTTAGGGCGACGTTTATCAATAATTGCCAAATCAGTACCTAATTGCTTGGCCATGGCACGAGCACGAACTACGCCGCCAATGTCTGGGGACACGATGATCAGGTCTTTTTTTGTCTTCTGCGCTTCCAGGTCAGCCAATAGAACTGGAGAGGCATAGATGTTATCTACGGGGATATCAAAGAAACCCTGAATTTGGTCAGCATGCAAATCCATGGTTAAAACACGCTCTATGCCAGCAACCGACTGAAGCATATTGGCCACAATGCGAGCGGAGATCGCAACGCGTGCTGAACGTGGGCGACGGTCTTGACGGGCATATCCGAAGTAAGGAATCACTGCGGTTATGCGGCTTGCGGATGCACGTTTCAGGGCATCGATCATGATCATGAGTTCCATCAAGCTGTCATTTGTAGGTGCGCAGGTTGATTGGATTACTACGACATTCTTGCCGCGAACGTTTTCTTGAATTTCTACTTGGATCTCACCATCGGAGAATCGGCCAACAAAGGCTTTTCCTAGAGGGAGCTTCAGTTCTTTGGCTACAGCCTCAGCCAAAACGGGATTTGCGTTGCCTGTGAAAAGAGTCAATAAATCTGCGTTTGTGGAGGACATAGTCTTATGGGTTTTGTGGGGTCAAAAGGTTATCTTTATCGTTTCTACAGTACTTGGCAGGGGAAGAAGGATTCGAACCTTCGCATGCTGGAATCAAAATCCAGTGCCTTAACCAGCTTGGCGATTCCCCTACGGATCAATCTGAAGAAATCAAATTGTAAGCGGGATTTTTATTTAGCCCCCGAACAACCCGACCTATCCACCCCTTAGGAAGATTTTGTAGAAGATTTTCCAGTTTTGCGATATCAGTCTTAGGGTCTAAGGCTGCAAAAACGCTACTTCCAGAGCCTGACATACGGGGCTCTGAGCCCGGTACCGCCTGACTAATCCAATCCAAAGCTTGCTTCACTTCAGGACAAATCCGCATCGCTACTGCCTGACAATCGTTTGAAAGATCTGACCATGGCGATGCAAGAAAGCCATCAATTGTAATCTGACCGTGATCTCGGGTCAATTCAGGGTCTTGAAAAATACTCTTGGTGGCGATCCCTTGATTGGGGAAGATCACCAAAAATTCACGGTCACCCAAGGAAATTTCGCGCATTTGTTCGCCAATTCCTTCAACAAACGCATTTTGGCCAAAAATGAAAAATGGCACATCAGCACCAAGTTTTAGGCCTATGTCGCAAAGCGTCTTTTGGTCTAAATTGAGATTCCAAAGTTGATTTAAGCCAATCAGAGTGGTGGCCGCATCCGATGATCCGCCTCCCAATCCTGCACCCATCGGAATTTCTTTTTGCAGATTAATTTCAACCCCAGAGTCAATCTTGGCAAAGTCTTTTAATAACTTTGCGGCGCGAACAACTAAATCTTGATCAGCTTGAACTCCAGTGATTGGATTAATGCGACGCACCTCATTTTCTGGGATGAGTTTTAAGTGAATGGTATCGCACCAATCAATCAACTGAAAGACGGATTGCAGCAAGTGATAACCATCGGCCCTGCGCCCAACGATGTGTAGAAATAAATTTAGCTTAGCTGGTGAGCGAAGCCTTATGGACTGGTGGTTCACTTCACTCATTTGGGTTGTCAAAGACTAGGCGAATATCAATTGATCCAATGTTCGAGCTACGACTCATGTTAAGTTTTTCAAGACGATTTTTATTGCCCCAGGTATAAACCAAGTCCCAGCCATCTTGATTGATTTTGCTCACTTGCCCCTTGGGATTTCTCTCAATGCTTGCCTCGCCACCTGGTCGGACTTCACCTCTTAGCCAGTTAGATAAACCTCTTGCTGGTAAGGGAAGCCCTAGGGTATTTTGAACAAGGGTATCTGCATCAATCGCAGTAACTACTTGGCCATCGCGCTCAAGAGTTGCTTCGCCAGGC
>CANBSM010000029.1 GCA_947372155.1 Burkholderiaceae bacterium | reverse complement strand
ACGGGTTTACCGATCTGATTGATGGCGTGAGTTTGAGTGGGTGGAACATTATTGGTAGCGCCAACTGGGTCATTGGTAACGGTATTGTCGAAGGCAATAAACCTTCTGGTTTTTTGGTGAGCACCAAGTCTTACAAGAACTTTGTCATCAAGGCTGAGTTTTATGCCGAGTCTAATACGAATAGCGGTATCTTTATTCGTTGCCAGGACCCAAACAAGGTAAGTCAATACACTTGTTATGAAATCAATATTTGGGATACACGCCCTGAACAAGCGTACGCAACCGGTGCTATTGTGGATGTTGCTAAAGTTGACCCAGTACCTAAGGCCGGTGGACGCTGGAACACGATGGAAATTATTGCAAATGGCCCCAACTTTAAGGTCATGATGAATGGTGTAGTCACAGTAGCGAATGGCCAAGATAGCAAATATTCTGAAGGCCCCATTGCACTGCAATCTGCTGGTGGCGTCATTAAATTTAGAAAGCTACAGATAAAGCCGCTTTAAATTATTGAATACTGATTTCGTAGCGATCGCCACATGCCACGGGCCTCAGGGCCTTGGCCTCTTGGAGCATTTTGACTAAGCCGTAATGAGACATTGTTTTTAGCGTGCGGGATAAGTTCCCCTGCTTTCTTCCGGTAAGCTCTGCCAACTCAGAAATCGATACAGGCTTAGTTGCTCTAATGACATGTAAAAGAGCCCTGTTTTCGTCGCTCAATACCTGCGCCAGTGAACGCATCGAGGTAAACCATATCTTCGGATCAGATGCTTTTGGTTTTAGATCGCCTTTAGCAATGGCCAAGACGCGTGCCCGAATATCTTTTTGTGATGCAATCCCTATTTTGATGACTTTCATATATCTTTATCTACCTTTAAGACTTTATCAACATCGACAAAAAAATCACTTAGGAGTTGGTGCGCATCCCTAAACTCATAGACAACGCCTGGGTCACTTGAACTACGATGCCTGTGATCGAATGCCAATTTTCTACCTGAATAGCCTGCTCTAAGCCTTACCGCATGAGCATTGTCATAACCCAAAATTCGCAAGCCTTTGGGGTTGTGTAAGGTTAATGAATAGCGCACCCCGTGCGGTACTGCCTCGCTAACAGCTACCTCCCAAGCCTCAATCTTTACCCAGTAACCATCGCCTTGATCAATGACCTCTTGGTGCAGATCTAAAAGAGTGATAACTCCACGATTTCCCATCACTCATGATATATCACCAGATGATATACCAAAAGTAACAGCCCCGCTTAAATTATGGGTTTATTTTGCTGGCGGAAAGCCTGCTTTTTGCTCCCACATATTATTAAATACATGGATGATTGGCTTTTCATAAACACCTGCCTTGGTATAGGGCTCATCCTTTAACCAAGCATCAACATCTGCCCTACTAGGAAAATCAATTGCAAGCAAGCTGCCAACCGTAGTCTTGCCATCGTCAGAAGTCATTGGACCGGCAAAAGCCATGCGATCCGAAAGTTGCGCCAAGTATGCGCGGTGTTCTGGACGGATTTGTACACGCAAGTCAGCAGTACCAGGCTTATCCATCAATAGAATTGCAAAGATCATGTTTTCTCCATCATTTAATTGGTTTTATTTTTAAATCTTAATTAGCAAGATATTACGGTAAGTTCCAAAGAAAAAACCACCCGAAGGTGGTTTTCTTGATACATGGCGGAAGAGGCGGGATTCGAACCCGCGGTAGGCTATTAACCTACGCACGCTTTCCAGGCGTGTGACTTAAACCGCTCATCCACCCTTCCGGAACCGATGATTATACGATTCCCTAAGGGATTTGGTCTAAATCTCGATTTAGCTTATTACAGAGACTCTTTTAGCTGGTCCAAGATGTGTGGATTTTCCAGGGTGGAGGTGTCTTGAGTTACTTCCTCGCCTTTAGCAATCACACGCAAGAGACGGCGCATGATCTTACCGGAACGGGTCTTAGGCAAGTTATCACCGAAACGAACATCTTTAGGCTTAGCGATCGGACCGATCTCCTTACCTACCCAGTTACGCAGCTCAGTAGCAAGCTTCTTGGCTTCATCACCAGTTGGGCGACCGCCCTTCAGAACAACGAATACACAAATAGCTTCACCAGTCAGCTCGTCAGGACGACCCACAACTGCTGCTTCAGCAACCAATGGGTTAGCCACTAAGCAAGATTCGATTTCCATGGTTCCCATGCGGTGACCAGAAACGTTCAAGACGTCATCGATACGACCAGTAATCGTAAAGTAGCCAGTATCTTTGTTACGGATTGCGCCGTCACCAGCAAGATACAAGGTACCGCCCAACTCTTCTGGGAAATAAGATTTCACGAAACGATCTGCATCGTTCCAAATCGTACGAATCATGGAAGGCCATGGACGCTTCACAACTAAGATACCGCCTTGACCATTAGGAACGTCTACACCAGCCTCATCCACAATCGCCGCCTGAATACCTGGCAACGGCAATGTGCATGAACCTGGAATCATTGGGGTTGCACCCGGCAATGGTGAAATCATGTGACCACCAGTTTCTGTTTGCCAGAACGTATCTGCGATTGGGCACTTTGAATTACCAACATGCTCGTAGTACCACATCCATGCTTCTGGATTGATTGGCTCCCCTACAGAACCTAGAAGGCGCAGTGATGACAAATCGTAGCTCTTTGGATGCACTGCTTCATCGTTGCTCGACGCTTTAATTAATGAACGAATCGCTGTTGGTGCTGTGTAAAAAATGGATGCTTTGTGTTTTTGGATCATGTCCCAGAAACGGCCAGCATTTGGATAGGTTGGTACGCCTTCAAATACGATCTCAGTGGCACCTACAGCGAGTGGGCCATAAGTAATATATGAGTGACCCGTCACCCAACCAATGTCGGCAGTACACCAGAACACATCGTTTGGCTTAATGTCAAAGGTCCACTTCATTGTGAGTATTGCCCACAAGAGATAACCGCCGGTAGAGTGCTGTACACCCTTTGGTTTACCGGTTGAGCCAGATGTATACAAAATGAATAATGGATGTTCAGCGCTCACCCACTCTGGCTCACAAGTCGTCGCTTCATTGGCTACGATTTCTTGCATCCATACATCACGGCCAGCCTGCATGGTGACATCAGTACCAGTACGCTTGCTAACGATAACATGCTTGACCTTAGGGCACTCACCCGTGGAAAGCGCTTCATCACAAATGGCTTTTAATGGCAATGCTTTGCCACCGCGGAACTGGCCATCAGCAGTAATCACAGCAACCGCACCCACGTCCATAATGCGATCACGTAATGCTTGGGCTGAGAAGCCGCCAAACACCACAGAGTGAATTGCGCCGATACGGGCACATGCCTGCATAGCAACAATACCTTCGATGGTCATTGCCATATAAATAATGACGCTGTCACCAGACTTAACGCCCATCTTGCGCAGTGCGTTTGCCATTTTGCAAACACGCTCAAGCATTTCTTTGTAAGTTACTTTAGTAACTGTGCCGTCATCTGCTTCAAAAATGATGGCTGTCTTATCACCTAAGCCAGCTTCAACTTGGCGATCTAAACAGTTATATGAAGCGTTGGTTGTGCCATCTTCAAACCATTTATAGAAAGGCGCTTTGGATTCGTCCAAAACTTTGGTAAATGGCTTTTTCCAATAGAGGTTCTCTTTAGCGAGGCGGCCCCAAAAACCGTCGTAATCAGCATTGGCTTCAGCGCAAAGCTTGTTATAGGCTTCCATACCTGGAATTGCCGCACCCTTTACAAAGTCTGCAGGTGGGTTAAAAACGCGGTTTTCTTGCTTTAATGGTTCCATGCTTCACAGCCCTCTATCTAATAATCAATAATCTAAAATCAACAACAATTGCGAGAAAATGTCGCAAAATGACAGGTTTAGACCCTCAAGACCTTAGAAGATAAGTGAAAACACTGGGGATTTGCTCTATGGCAAACCCTTAAAATAGGGCAAACCTTACTAATAATGTGGAAATAAGCAGATAACCATGACCAATATCAAACAAAACGACCTTATTCAAAGCGTTGCGGACGCATTTCAGTTCATCTCCTACTACCACCCTAAGGACTTTATTACTGCCATGGGTAAGGCTTACGAACTAGAACAAGGTCATGGCGCCAAAGATGCGATTGCCCAAATTTTGACCAATAGCCGTATGTGTGCCGAAGGTCATAGACCCATGTGCCAAGACACGGGTATTGCCGTGGTCTTCCTGAAAATTGGTATGAATGTTCAATGGCCGGATGCAACGATGAGTGTCACTGATATGGTGAACGAAGGTGTGCGTCGCGCTTACCTCAATCCAGACAATATGTTGCGCGCCTCAGTGCTGGCTGATCCAGCAGGCAAGCGTAAAAATACCGGCGACAACACTCCCGCTGTTATTCATTATGAAATCGTTCCGGGTGATGGGGTTGAAGTAATTTGCGCTGCTAAAGGTGGTGGCTCAGAAAACAAGGCCAAGATGGTGATGCTTAACCCTTCTGACTCAATCGTAGACTGGGTTCTCAAAACTGTTCCTACGATGGGCGCAGGCTGGTGCCCTCCTGGCATCCTTGGCATAGGCATTGGCGGTACCCCAGAAAAAGCAATGCTTATGGCTAAAGAGGCGTTGATGGGTCCGGTTGATATCCAAGAACTCATTGAGCGTGGCCCTAATAATCGCGTTGAAGAACTACGTCTCGAGCTTTATGAAAAAGTAAACAAACTCGGTATTGGCGCTCAAGGTCTAGGTGGTTTAGCCACCGTTCTCGATATCAAGATCCTGGACTACCCAACGCATGCCGCTTCGTTGCCAGTAGCGATGATTCCAAACTGCGCAGCTACGCGCCACATTCACTTCCATTTGCATGGCGATGGTCCAGCAAAACTAGAAGCTCCTTCCCTATCAGATTGGCCAGATGTCACCTGGACCCCAGATGTTCAAAAATCTAAGCGCGTGAATTTGGATACTTTGACCGCCGAAGAAGTGGCAGGCTGGAAACTAGGCGAGACCTTGTTACTGAACGGCAAAATCTTAACTGGTCGCGATGCAGCACATAAGCGCATTGCCGACATGCTTGCCAAGGGCGAAGAACTCCCGGTCAGCTTTAAGGATCGCGTCATTTATTACGTTGGCCCAGTTGATCCGGTGCGTGATGAAGCAGTTGGTCCGGCGGGCCCTACTACTGCTACGCGTATGGATAAGTTCACTGAGATGATGCTTGCCAAAACTGGTTTGATCTCGATGATTGGTAAAGCAGAGCGTGGACCTGAAGCAATTGAGGCGATCAAGAAACATAAGTCAGCCTATCTAATGGCTGTTGGTGGCGCCGCTTACTTGGTATCCAAAGCAATTCAAACTTCTAAAGTGGTCGGCTTTGCTGATTTAGGCATGGAAGCCATTTATGAGTTTGATGTCAAAGATATGCCGGTGACCGTTGCAGTGAACTCAGAAGGCATCTCGATGCACAATGAAGGCCCTCGCGAATGGCAAGCCAAGATCGCTGGCATTCCAGTCAAGATTGCGTAACCAGAAACCACTGAGTAAATATTGGCACTGATTGGGGTTTTCGATTCTGGCGTTGGAGGTTTATCCATTTTGGATGAAGCCCTGCGTCAGCTACCCGAACATGACTATATTTATCTCGCTGATTCTGCTAATACTCCGTATGGTGAAAAGACTGGCGACTGGATTGCAGGTCGTAGTCTGGCTCTTTGCCAATATTTGGCAGATCAAAATTGTGATGCCATCGTGATTGCTTGCAACACAGCAACTGCCCAAGCAATCAAACAAATTCGGGCGGCTCTTGCAATTCCAATCATTGGGGTTGAGCCAGGCATTAAGCCAGCCGCCATGCAATCCCATAACAATATTGTGGGCGTCTTAGCTACTGAGGCCACGCTGAAGAGTGATAAGTTCAACGCCCTGTTGGGGACATTGCCAGGCAACTGTACATTTATTAAACAGGCTGGCGCAGGCTTGGTTCCGCTAATCGAGTCAGGCCAAGCCGATGGCGAAGATACTCTCGAACTATTAGCTAAGCATCTTGAACCAATTCAGGATGCTGGCGCTGATACACTCGTACTGGGATGCACTCACTATCCCTTTCTAAGAAAAGCAATTCGTAAATTATTGGGCGAGTCGATTACGCTGATTGATACTAGTGATGCAGTGGTCAGACAACTAAAGAGGCAACTTGAGACTCTTAGCAAAGAAAGTACTCAGAAAGATTTTGGATCAGTGTTATTCCTTAGCAGCAAGGATGAAGAGTCATTGCTCTTAATGGCGAAAAATTTATTATCTACGGATCTAAGCTCACATGTAGTGGCAGCGCGCATCTTAGGTGAAGTGAGATGAGCGCGTTTCTAAAAAAATTAGATAGCTATATCCCCTTTAATAGAACCGAGCGCATCATCATTGGCATCGTATTGCTATTGCATGCTCTTCCTGCTTTAGAGTTTTTGCACCTTAGTAAACGCCCACCACAAATGGATGATGAACGCGTGATGGCCAATCTGGTTAGCCCAGAAGCCTCTAAGACTCAGCAACCGCCAGCCGCTTCACCGCCAAAACCTAAAGAAGAGAAGAAGGCGGTTAAAGAAAAGCCAAAGGAAAAGGTTTCTGAGAAGCCAAGTCCTACCCAGGCTCAACCACCTACCCCCACAAACCAAGCGCAAAGCAAATCTGATTCTCAGCAACAGAATGCTGCTGTTGCCCCTGCTACTAGTGGGGGTGCTAGTGGCACACCAATCCAAACTGACATTGGTAAACTAGTTGTGGTTTATCAACCTGATGCTGACGCTTACTACCCTTCGTTCTCGAAGCGCTCCGGTGAACAAGGTGCGGTTGTGGTGCGCTTAATTATTGATGAAGCTGGTAACGTTGAGGATGTGGCATTACTGCAGTCAAGCACATTTCCTAGACTTGATCGCGCCGCTACGGATATCGGCAAACGTTATCGCTTTAAACCTTTTTTAGCAAACGGTTCACCCCAAAGAATTTCCACTAACCTTTTAATCAAATTTAATCTCAAGAATTAATCAATATGAATACACCATTTGGCATAGCAAATCTCTGGCTTGAGGGTGATGCAATTACCCGCTTCGTAGCAATTGCCCTGCTCACCTGCTCTATTGTGACTTGGGTAATTCTGCTCACTCGACTATGGGATTTGCGTAATCTGCGCAAACTCAAGCCTGAGCTTGAACAATTCTGGCACGCTACTTCATTTGATCAAGGCTTAGAAGCTTTTAGTAATCACGCTATTAATCCTTATTATCAAATTGCTAAGTCAGCAACTAAGGCGTCTGCCCATCACCAAAGCCAATCTACCAATCACCGTGAATTACTGCAAACACTGAACTACTCCGAATGGATGGCTAGAAGTGTCAAGAATAGCGTTGATAGCATTGCAGCCAGCCTACAAAAAGGATTGACCTTCTTAGGCTCTACTGGTGCTATTGCTCCATTTATTGGTCTATTCGGTACCGTATGGGGCATCTACCACGCCCTAATCTCTATCAGCAGCTCTGGTAGCGCGCAGATTGATCAAGTAGCCGGCCCTATTGGTGAGGCCCTCATCATGACAGCCCTTGGACTGGCGGTTGCTATCCCTGCCGTATTAAGTTTTAACGCCATTAATCGCGCCAATAAATTATTTGTTGCCGATCTCAACCGTTTTGGCAATGATTTATTGGCTTACTTTGTCACTGGTGCCCGCGTTAACACGGGAGAATAAAGATGTCTTTTCATATACAAGACGAGCAAAACGACGACAGCATTATGTCGGAAATTAATATGACGCCGATGGTGGACGTCATGTTAGTGTTGTTGATTATTTTCATCATCACACTGCCTGTTATTCAGCAAGCGGTGAAAGTGGAACTGCCCAAAGCCAATAGCGTTCGCAATGAAGTCAAGCCTGAGTCAGTGCAACTCTCGATTGATGCTAATGGCCAAATCTTTTGGAATAGCACGCCCATTGATTTAAAAACCTTTGATGGCTATGCAGAAAAAGCGGCTCAGAAAGATCCGCAGCCAGAAATTAATCTACGTGCTGATAAGTCTGTGAAATACGAATATGTTGCGCAAGTACTGGCTGCTTCACGCCGTGCAGGGTTAACTAAATTAGGATTTGTGACAGAGCCAAACTAAGTTTTATTTAGTTCTGTATGGCGCTTTTGATGGGAGGCAGGCCTCTTCCGTGGTTTGGGTGCCGTTTCCAATCGTTGCGCCCAAGATGCCGCCTTGTATTTTCTCGACCTTCTTGAATTTACCAGTGACTGGATCAAGCGTGATGTTGGTGATGACAGTGCCGGCAGGATAAGACACCCCCATCACTTCTTCAGGCTCAAACTTTGCCTCTATCAATATCAAGATATTGGGGCGGGCAAGAGTAATGCTCTTTACGACTTGTGTTCCTAGTGCATCCGACTGATCTAAGTCGCGACCATCTAAAAATACCTTTGCCTTCTGAGTGCCCGAAGCTAGCATCATCTTCACCTCATACTCTTCGGTATACCCTTTTTCTGAACGCTTGCAATTGAATTCCAGAACATCAATACCCCATGCAAATGCAGAGGAAAAGATCAAGCAAGAGCAAAGTAGAAGTTTGGGAAATTTCATAGATGAGGTAGAAATGTCTTTGGTGCCCGAGGCCGGAATCGAACCGGCACGACTTTTTTGAGTCGGCAGATTTTAAATCTGCTGTGTCTACCGATTTCACCACTCGGGCCCGCACTAATAAATAACAATAAAGCCGTGCTAAATAAATCAAGACAAACGAAATTTTAGCACGCAAGGGCCTTCGAGGCCTCTGCAACCCCTTTTGCCTCACTCCCCAAGGCCGGGCTTGATAAAGCATCTAAAATATACCCATGAATTTACCGGCAAAATCATCCAAACTCAGTAAGCTTGCACGAACCGGCATCTTGGTAATTGGGCTATGTTTCGTGGCTGGTTTAGCCATCACTACCGCCTATTTATATTCCGCCCAATCCAATATCTCTGGCAAGAGGAAGATAAAGAGTCTTGGTGACTCTGTTGCCATTATCTTTGATGAAGCCGATATCCCCCACATCAAAGCACAAAGCCAAGCAGATGCCTACTTTGCCTTAGGTTATCTTCATGCCAGTGAGCGCTCCTGGCAACTCGAAATGAATCGCCGCATTGCTAGTGGACGACTCTCAGAAATCTTGGGTAACGATACTGTAAAAATTGATCGCTTTGTGCGTACACTCGGCGTTAAGCGTGCCGCAGAACGTCAATTTGATCGCTACCCTGTTTCTACAAAGCGTTTGCTGCAAGCGTATGCCGATGGCATTAATGCTGGTAATGCACAATTAGGCTGGGCTCTTCCAGTAGAGTATTTCTTAACAGGCTCAAAACCAGGCCATTGGTCGCCAACGGACAGCGTTGCTTGGATGCTGATGATGGCTTATGACCTGGGCGGCAATTGGCACAAAGAATTACAAAGGCTAGAGCTATCCCAATTCCTGACCACCAAGCAAGTGTGGGAAGTGATTCAGCCGTATGAGCATGATGAGCCGGTCAGTAATGTGGATTTTTCCAAACTATATAGAGAGCTCAAAGTCTTTCACCCCGCACCAGGACCAGCAGAGGGCAAACCTCAGAACCTCCCCTCTACGGAGTTAAGCTGGCTGGATCAAATGGGCGCAAGGGATGGTATCGGCTCTAACAACTGGGCTCTGAGCGGGAAATTAAGCGCTACCGGCAAGCCATTACTAGCCAATGATCCACATCTGGGATTGTCTGCCCCGGCCATCTGGTACTTTGCCCACCTTGAAGCCCCTGGTTTAAATGTGATGGGCGGAACTCTCCCCGGAATACCCGCAATAGTTCTAGGTAGAACAGATAAATTTGCATGGAGCTTTACCAATACCGGGCCCGATGTTCAAGATTTATACATCGAGCAAATCGATTCCAAGAATCCAGGCATGTATCGTGGTCCTGATGGGCCGCTACCATTCAAAGTGCACCAAGAGATCATTGATATCAAAGGCTCACCATCTCTGACTTTTTTGGTTAAAGAAACTCGGCACGGCCCTGTCATCTCGGACTCCTATGCACGAGCAAAGCGCACGATTGATACGGATCGTTTTGCATTGGCTCTACGTTGGACAGCACTAGATATTGAAAATCAATCAGTCGCCGGGTTGCTCGATATGAATCGCGCCGCCGATCTTGATCAATTCAAAAAAGCGCTTAGAAAAAATTACGCGCCGATGCAAAACGTGGTGATGGCAGATGCGGAGGGCAATATTGCTTATCAAGCAGCTGGAGTAGCTCCTAAAAGAATCCTGCACCAAGGCCTCTATGGCGTAGCGCCAGCACCTGGCTGGGAGCGTCAATATGATTGGAATGGCTATGTGCCCTTTGAGCAACTCCCCTCTAGCAATAATCCTGAGCAAGGCTGGATAGCAACCGCCAATCAAAAAATTATCGCGACCAATGATCCCAATCCCTTAACGGGCGACTGGGAATTACCAACACGTTATGACCGTATCGTGGATCTCATCAAAACTAAAAACATACATTCTGCTGATGATATGAAAACGATGCAAGGCGACACCCTATCCCTTGGGGCAACGCCTTTATTAGAGCTATTCAAAGCCAGCCAAAGTTCTCATCCTTTGAATGCCAAAGCTATGGAGATTGGCAGAAGTTTTGATGGTGATATGAAAAAAGATAGCGCAGGCGCACTTATTTTTAATGCCTGGGCAGACCAGTTAACGCGCAATCTCTTCTCCAGATTAAGTTATCTATTTACCGAAACTTATGGTTCGCGTAATTACCGGGCACCACTCATCAATCAAATTAAGAATTCCAATAGCCCCTGGTGTGATGATCCCAAAACGCAGCAGATTGAATCTTGCCAGGAATCGTCCAATAAAGCCCTTGATAAGGCTTTGGAATATTTAAGCAAAGAATATGGTGACGACCCCAAAACTTGGGTTTGGGGCAAAGCGCACATTGCTATTTCTGAGCATCGTCCATTTAGCAAGGTGCCATTATTGGGCGACTTATTTAATATCAGAACCCCCTTCGCTGGAGACAGCTTCTCCATTAATGTGGGTAGATTAGAGCTCATGCAATCCAAGAATCCGTATGAAACATTGCAAGCTCCCAGCTTAAGGGCGGTCTATGATTTATCTGACCTTGAAAAATCCCTCTTTATTTATCAAACTGGTCAATCAGGCTGGGTGCAAAGCAAGCTTTACCGGAATATGAACCCACTCTGGGCAAATAATGAATACCTGCCAATGCAAATGAAGCCTGCGAAAAGCAACCGCCAGCTAGAATTGAATAATAGATAAAGCTGTTTCTATATTGGTGCTTAACAGCATAGGCGCTTAAAATACGATATTAATGTCAATAGCCATTACCAAGGACTAAATCACCATGAAAACTATCGCTACTCTGCTCGCAATTTCTACCGCATTATTGGCAAGCGGTAATGCTATGGCTGCCTGGCAAGAAATTGGTACAAATGACCAATCAACCGTCTTCGTAGATACTGCCACTATTAAGACCCAAGGAAATCTCGCTCAGATCATGTCAATGTTGGACTTTAAAAAGCCCGGTCAAGATCCGCAAACCAAAGAAAATGTGAATTCTATTATTGGCTTGAATGAATACGATTGCACTACGGGCAAATATCGTCCGATTGAATTCAAAGTATTTGCGGGCAATCGTGGCAAAGGTAAAGTCGTTGTAGATCAAAAAACGCCTGACAGTGTTTTTGACACCATTCCAAATGGCTCATGGGCCGCTGGAGTATTTAACGTTGCTTGCGGAAAAAAATAAGCCGCTTACTTTCAAAATGGGGCCAGCTCTGAGAGTTGGCTCAATACTCAGTCTTTATTTACTAAGCCTATTTGTCTTAGGCGGCTGCGCTGCTCCACTCCTCGCTTTTAGCAGCTCCGGAACAGCTGCTGCTAGTTCGGCTGGCACAGCGGCTGCTACAGCAGCGATAGCCAACCCAGTAACCGCCACTAGCCTTGCCTCGACTGCCGCAACAGGCAAATCACCCCTGGAACACGCAGCTTCAGCTGCCACCAAAAAAGAGTGCAGCTTTTTTAATGTAATAGACCTAAAACCGATCTGCGTCGAGATAGCCATCCCGTCTATTACCGATAAAAGTGAG
>CANBSM010000028.1 GCA_947372155.1 Burkholderiaceae bacterium | reverse complement strand
CTAAGCCTAGGTATTAGCGATCTAAATATGACACTAATGTATCTGTCATTCTTTATCGGAGCTTTAACACTCGCGATTGGCAGAACCACCCTTTTACAAGGGATAGTTCATATCATCATCTTCTTGGAATATCTCTTCTTAAGCTTAGTGCCTTAAATAGCACCTGAAGAAGAAACTTAATTTTTACCTAAAGTAACCCCGTCTCTTAAGACCTCATAATGCAAGTGAGGTCCAGTAGATCTGCCGGTAGAGCCTACCTTAGCAATTGCTTGGGATTGTTTTACAAAGTCACCTTGCTTAACTAAGATTTCCTGGGCATGAGCGTACCTTGTGACGACAGCATTCTTATGCTGTACATCAACCACATAACCATACTCCTGATCCCAAGCAGCACGAATCACAACACCCTCTGCAGTTGCTAGAATCGGTGTGCCATAAGCAGCAGGGAAATCGGTACCTTCATGCCAAGCCATCTGCTGAGTAATGGGGTCCATGCGATATCCCAAGCCGCTAGAAGCCTGTGGCATGAGGGGCAATGGTGATGCTGTTGGGATAGTGCTTGAGACATCCCAAGACTGGGTAAGAGACTTCTGCACTTCTTGCACGCGATTACTCAGCACAATAGAGTCCTGAACCGTGCGATCCAAACGAGCGCCGTATTGCTCGCCCTGGTTGCCCAAATTAATGACTACGTTAGAGGGGCTTAATGGGCCGCCCTGAGCGTTGCCTAAATCAACAATATTATTACTCGCTACATTGATTTGACCATTGGTCTTTGCTAGTTGAATTCGCAAATCATCTAACTGAGCAAGATTGCGTTGTGCTTCATCCAATCTTGCCTGTAGCTCCATGAGCTTGGTTTCATAGTCATCTTCAGAGTTCGCAACGAAGCGTTTTTCTAAAAGATCTTTTTTCTCCATCGCATGCAAGATGTCTTTTGTCTCGTTAGTAACATCATTGATGGCCACATTTGCGCCAACAAGCAAAGCCAAACTGAGGGCTCCACCAAATACCAAATGGCGTGCAGTAAGCGTAATTTCTCTTACCTTGCTATGGGGTCCGGTCATTATTAATATTTGCATTTTCTTATCTCACACCTGAATTCATTTCCAAGATTGGTTGCATCACTGCCATTACGATTCCTAAAACCATTAAGCCCATAGCCAATATTAATAAAGGTTCAAGCAAACTGGTAAATATTTTGGTTTTTTGCTCAGATTCAAGCTCAGCATTCTCTGCGCCGTACTTCAGCATTTCAGCCAACTTTCCGGATGCCTCGCCTGAACGAATCAAGTGAATCAGGATCGGGGAGAATACTGCTTGACTCCCTAGAGCCCTTGAAAGGCTGGTACCTTCACGCAATCTCACCTCGGTGGAATCTATGGCTGCGCGCAATACTGAGTTACCTAAAGTACTGCGGGCACTATGCAAAGCCGTCAGGATGGGTACGTTGGCAGAAACCAACATTGCCATCGTATTGGCAAACCGAGCAGTCTCAAATCCTAGTAGTAAAGGTCCTAGCAAGGGCGTATTGAGTAAGGCACGATCCACTTTTAAGCGAAAGTCTTCCTTAGCGAGTGCCCGGCGACTATAAAAGATGGCGGCAATAATGATTGCCAATAGCAACCAGCCCCAGTTCACCAAGAATTCCGATAAGCCCAAAATAAAGCGGGTAGAGAATGGTAAAGCCTGCCTTGTGCTCTGAAAGACTCTGGCGATCTGCGGGACTACATAAGTCATTAAGAACAATACGATCATGAATGCCACACCAGTCAACATAGCCGGATACGCTAATGCACCCATAGCTTTTTGTTTTAAGGCCTGACGCTTTTCTAAGAACTCAGCAAGCTGTGTCAGCACTTGCCCCATCTTGCCTGATTGTTCTGCTGCCCCAACTACCCCTTGATATAAAGGATCAAAGGACAGCGGTTGACCTGAGATAGCCTTAGACAAAGGCAAACCAGCACGCAATTCAGAAACCACTGCTTGTAGAACTGTTTTGACGTGCGCCTGACTCGACTCTTCCGCGAGCACTGTTAGTGCTTCATCAATCTGCACGCCAGACCTCACTAAGATCGCCACTTGCTTGGTAATGATGGCGAGATCTGCACGACTTAAGGGTTTATTTTCTGAAAACCATTTATTCCAAAAATGCTGCTTACCCCACTCAGTCTCCAGCTCAATAGTCACCGGGACCAATTGCTTCGCCATTAAGGCTTGGCGGACTGCGCGCACATTTTCACCTTCTACGCTACCGCGCTCGCTCTTGCCAGCGTAAGTGAGTGCTTCAAATCGATAGCGTGGCATGGCTCATTAATGTTATTGGGTTAGTTAATTCGCTTAGTCTATTTCGACTGAACCAGTAACGCGGAGAATTTCTTCTAGCGTGGTCTTACCTTCGGCTACCCAACGCTTACCATCATCTGCGAGGGTGCGCATACCGCCCACTAAGGCCTGCTTACGAATATCACTCTCAGCAGCATGCTGATGAATGAGTTCTCTAATTTTTTCATTCGTCGTCATGAGCTCATAAATACCAGCGCGCCCACTATAGCCAGACTCACCACAAGTTGGGCAACCTTTGCCGCCGCAGGCTGAACATGACATCCGGATGAGACGCTGACCCAATACACCCAATAAAGTAGATGAGAGCAAGAAAGGTTCAATGCCCATATCAATTAAGCGAGTCACTGCAGACGGAGCATCATTGGTATGCAAGGTTGCCAACACCAAGTGACCCGTTAGAGATGCTTGCACAGCAATCTGCGCAGTCTCTAAATCACGAATCTCGCCAATCATCACAATATCTGGATCTTGACGCAAGATAGCGCGCAATGCCCTAGCAAAGTTCATATCAATACGAGAGTTCACCTGAGTTTGACCAATACCATCAAGGTTGTACTCGATAGGGTCTTCTACAGTCATGATGTTGTTGATCTTATTGCGCAGACGCAATAGAGCACCATACAAAGTAGTAGTCTTACCACTACCCGTTGGGCCTGTCACTAAGACGATGCCATGAGGACGGTGAATCAATTGATCAAACTGATTGAAAGTATCCTCTGCCATACCAAGAGCGCGAAGGTCTAGACGATCATAGTTTTTCTCAAGTAGACGCAGAACCACACGCTCACCATGCGAAGTTGGCAAAGTAGATACACGCACATCAATCGCGCGCCCACCTACCCGCAGAGAGATGCGGCCGTCTTGCGGCATACGCTTTTCAGCGATATCCAACGAAGCCATGATCTTGATACGAGAAACAAGGGCAGCATGAAGATCACGACGCATATCGACGATATCGCGCAAGTTACCATCTACCCGGAATCGCACTACAGACTTGCGTTCAAATGCCTCGAGATGGATATCAGATGCGCCATCACGGCTAGCTTGCTTTAACAAGCTGTTAATCATCCGAATCACTGGTGCATCATCATTCATCTCCAAAAGATCTTCAGAGACGGGCATTTCTTGTAAGAGGCGCGAAAGATCTACTGCTTCTTCAACCTCATCCACTACTTGCGAGGCATTGAGATCACCCTCGGAATAAGCGGCATTGAGCGCCTCAAGCACTTCTTCACTTGACTGCTCAATGCGGCGAATCGGACCCACCAAGCGACAGATCTCTTGCAAAACAGCCAGATCAGTCTCAGGGCTATGAATCAAGCTCGGAACATTAGCGACACCATCTTCTTCATTCGCAGCCTCAGCCTTGATCAGCAAAATTTGATTTGCCTTAGCGTACCCAAATGGAATGCGAGGAAGATGCTGCATGATGGTTGAGATAAGTTTCTTTTAGCTTTTACTCAAGCGTCTATTGGATAGTGATGGGCACTGGAGCACCAAAAGCGGGTTCCGCAGGCGGCCTTACTTGGATGGGCTTAGTCAAACCAGAAGAAGGTAAGTTATTGGGTGCCTTTGGAGGTACCGGAGCATTTGGTGTCACAGGCTTACCGGGCAGCATCAATGGCGGCTCAATATCTGACATTTTGGTTAAATCTTCCTTAGGCAAAAGCATAGGCGCTTGCTTAAATTGATTCTCGGTTTGCTGTACTAAGTTCAAACGATTGGTAGTGATATCTGCACTTTGATCCTTGTCTCGCAAGATATAAGGGCGCATAAATACGAGCAAATTGGTTTTAGTACGAGTCTTAGAATCGGAGCGGAACAGGGCTCCAATAATGGGGATATCTTTTAAGAATGGCACACCACTAGAGCCATCGTTGTACTTATCTTCAATTAAACCACCGAGCACAATAATTTGACCGTCATCCACCAAGACATTGGACTCAATATTGCGCTTATTCAAAATAATGCCGGAAGCAAAGTTTTGGTTATAGATTGAAGACACTTCTTGATAAATCTGCATCTTCACAATACCGTTGTCTGATACTTGGGGCCGCACGCGCAAAGTCAAACCGACGTCTTGACGAGTGTAGGTTTGAAACGGTGTCACAGTACTGGTAGAGCCTGTCTGGGCATACGATCCAGTAATGATCGGTACGTTCTGACCAACTACAATGCGAGCCTCTTCGTTATCCAAAGTAATCAAATTTGGTGTTGACAGAATATTCGTGCCTTGCGTCGTAGCCAATGCTGTAATCAACGCAGACATTCCGTAGGTGCCATTGAACTTTGTGAGCAAACCTAAGTTCAAACCTGGCGCAGGAGGCACGCCAATATTTGTTGCGTTACTTGGATTGAGAATGTTATTTACATTTGATCCTAGGCCGATAATATTTGAGCCGGTCTCTCCAGCAGCATTGGTAAAGTTGGTGCCACCAAAGCCTACGTTTTGATTACCTGAGCCGATCAGACCTTGCCACTGAATACCCAACTCTTCAGCATTTGTTGAACTTACTTCAGCAATTAAAGATTCGATATAGACCTGAGTACGACGACGGTCTAATTGTTCAATCACGTGACGCAAATTACGATACAGCGGTTCGCTTGCAGTAATGATGATGGAATTGGTTGCAGGCTCTGCCTGAATAATGCCGCCAGTAGTTGGATTGCTAGAGCTAGTTAAAGCAGAAGTAGCCGCTGACGAGCCTGATGCTCCAGGGGCGTTGTTAGCTTGTTGGGCAGGCTGCTGAACGGCACTAGCAGCATTAGCCGTACCGGGCTGACCTGGCGCTCCACCGATTTGCGCTGACAAAGAAGCATCTGCTGCAACGATAGCCCGTAGCGTCACCGCTAATTTAGTCGCTTCAGCATTTTTTAAAGGGACGACCCAGATATTGCCGTTATTTGCTGTTGGCACATCTAAGCGCGCGACTAACACTCGAATTTGACGAATACGTTCTGTACTAGCGCCACGAATCAAAATGGAATTGCTACGCGGCTCAGCCAAAATCATGGTCTTGAGTGATGGATCTGCGCCACCAGTCGTAGCGGTATCTAAAACCTTACTCAAGATGGTCGCCATATCAGTAGCGATGGCGTAGTTCAACTTAATACTTTGCACATCACTGGTGGTTGGCGCATCAATGGATTCAATCAATTGGGCGATACGCTGAATATTGCTAGCGTAATCAGTAATCACAATCGTATTGTTACCAGGATAGGCGTTAATCGTATTATTTGGTGAAACTAAAGGACGCAATACTGGCAATAGATTAGGGGCAGACTCAAAGTTGAGCTTGAATACGCGCGTAATGATTTGATCACCATCTTGCTTACTTTTACCTGTTGTCACTGAATTACTAATTAACTTTGCATCCGCCTCAGGAACTACGCGGTACACACCGTTGACGTCAACCAGCGCAAAGCCAGAAGTACGCAATGCCGTTGAGAATGCATCTAGCGCTTTTGCCTTAGTCAGTGGTTTGTTGCTAATTAAATTGATCGTGCCTTTAACTTTAGGGTCAACCAAAATAGTTTGGCCAGTAGCCTTTGCTAATACGCTGGCAACAGATTCAATATCTGCATTTGAAAAAGATAGGGTGACTGCGCCATCATCAGGCACCGTAATATTGGTTGGCGTACCGTTTGCGCGATTTGCTTGCGCATAAGCCACGGGCAGCACAACGCTTTCGCCCACAAAGCAAATGACAACCAAGAGCGCAAGACGCTTCTTGAAATTAAGCTGCAGTTTTTTATGAGTTTGTCTCAATACTCTTAACGCTATTTGCATGCTGTTTTCTTTATTACCGCTGTTCTGATTTCGTAGATTCATCTTAAAACTTCAGACGATAGGTATCGCCCTCTTTTTTACCCAATAATGACAACAAACCAATTAAAGATTCTTGCGCCTCTGGCGAAGCACTCGCCTCACCAGAAAAATGCATCCCTTTATTACCCGCCTGATTACTAAAATCCCCCTGCCCTTTTAATAAGAGCGGCCCACTAGTAGTCGATAAGGTCCAATTCACCCCATCCTGCCCAATATTGGCAGAAATTTCATATCCACCTAAAGGTTTTACTGGGCTAATGGGGCTTGTAAGCTTGCTTATGATAATTCGAATTACCCCTGAAGCCGAGGTATTTCCAGCATCTGAACCCCCAAAATTGACCAAATGAATATCCGTCCAACGGGCTCCCAGCTCACCCCGAGGACGCAAGGTACTCCAAGGGTTACCCAAACCCTCCAATATATTGGCCGGCAGCTTAATTTCATTGGCCAGAATCTGGGTCTTGGTCAAACTCCAGTTGATCAACTGGGTTTGCTCTAAAGCAGCAAATTGGAGCTCGGTCACACAAGAAAGTGAGGACAATTTGCAAGAACTCAGCCAATGAAAACGTTCAGTAACGGATAAAGGCTCTCGGCAACCACCAGAGGAGGCATTAGGTTCTGAAAAAGCCAAGGCCGCACTACCCTGCCATATTGTTCCAGTTGGCTGATGCAAGATCACACGACAAGCAGACTGATTTGCCAAAACGCCGCCAATCCAACTAACTGGTAGCTGACGAATGATCACTGTCAAGCACGCCAATACCAACACAAGCCAAAATAATTTAGGCAACTTTGGGTATGAGAAATCTAGTACTAATTTCATCTGGACATGCCCGCCTGACCACCGTGTTGCATTAAGACTCCGCTAATGCTCACCATTCCAGCGCCAGCACCCGCAACCACATTCAGTTGCTCGGGGTACAAACGCCACGTAGTGCGCAACTCATCTAATGCCTCTAACAATACCGAGAACATCACATCACTCGCTTGAAACTCAATACGCGGTGGATTATCCGCAGATAAACGCAGCACACTAGGCTTAAGGCCTCGTGAGGTGAGTATTCCACGAATTTTTTGCAACTCCATGTCATCGAGCAAGGTGACCGTTCCAGGGGCAGTACTAAATGAAGATGCAGATCCAGATGCTGCTGTGGCTTTAGCTAGCTTAATGAGGTTTTGGATTTGTGACCACTGTGCGGGTCTTAACTCCAACTGATCACTCACTCTTTGCCCATAAGGGGCGATGACATAGTTATTCAGAACCAGCAAGACCATCAAAGCAAGAGCGCCGAGAAGTAACTTGCGCTGACGCACAATAAAGTCTCGCGCTAACAACGGTAATTGCTTGGGATCAAATTTAGTGCGGATATGAATACTTGAGCTATCCCCTTCGCCCTTAGCAACATTGGCCAAGGGAGTAGTTGCAGCTGAAATCTTTTGTTTCCAGTCTTTAGATAGAGATCCGAGTTTCTTCAAATCCTGCATTGAGTAATCTTTACTCAATAGCTCTTTTAGCTGTTTGAGAGCACCCATGATCTTTTCTGAGAAATTTCCTACAGGGCGCTGGCTCATGACCCAACCCCTGCATACGACTCCAAGCGATAGCGATTCGGGCCCAAGGCTTTAACCATGAGTCCCAATGATCTCGCTTTTTGAATTAATTGGGCGCTGGTTTGATTCACGCTGCCAGGTTTAAATTCAAAATCAATGCCATAACCGTCATAGTCAATCTTTTGTAACACTTCAGGGCCGTACGCTACTTTTAATAACTGTAACTTCGCTGCCATCGGTGCAAAATCTGCATCAGCTACTAAACCTTGACGCCGTTGATCTTGTGTCACTTGCTTTGTAAATGCATTGATCACTTCGCCAGCTGCTTGCTTGCCATCTATCGCTTTGTCTTGATTGAGTTTTGCGATTGAAGCAGGGTTGAGGGATTGCGCTGCAAGCACTTCCATTTGATTGCCCCAGCGCCAGTTATCAAACACTAACCAGCCTAACTGCAATGCATATCCCAAGAAGACACTGGCCAGTAGAACAGCAAACCACCGCGATGGCTGACGCCATAAAGCAGGATTCGTCCATGATGTACTTGCGCCAACCGCCGGGTCTTTTCCTGCGCGCTTGCGTTTGAGCATCGCAGAAAATTGCGTTAAGGCTGAGCCTGAGCCACCTTCACGCCTAAATGTTTTGGGCAATAAATTTAAGGCGTAATTTGCAGAACGACTAGAAGTCGTTTCTTGCACAAATCGTTGCGCGCCTTGGATGATGAGAGACCACGAGAACTCTACAAAATCAGCACCCTTTACAGACTGGGGGAGCTTGATTTCATTGGGAGAGATATGCTCTGTATTGCGCTCTACCCAAGCTAGGCCAAGCTGATCACCAGAGCGAACAGTGAAGATCATATCTTCGTCTTGTTGCTGATAGGCAATGAGTCCTTGCTCACCCTCGAGGGGCAAATTAAGTAATAGACAATCTGGAATCAAACGCACTCGTTGACTCAGCAGACCTTCTAATTGTTTTGTCAGCCAGGCATACCAAGCGCGATCAATCAATGCGATCACTCTTTGCATGGCAGGCTTGCCAGGTGCCGGTGGGAAGGCTTGAACTGATAAGTTCTGCGCGCCCGATAAAACATATTCTTCAATCAAGTTTGGAAGAATTTGCTGTAATTTTTTAGCATTCGCTAATGGCACTTTTGCTTCGATTAAGCGCACATCAATCGTTGGCAACAAGACCAGTACTTCATCGGCATACGGCATTGACTCAGTTGTGCCAACACCACTTTCAGAAAAAATATCTTTTATGGAATCCGTTAAAACATCAATTAAAGAATGAGATTGCGCTCTCTCAGCATTAGGCTCATCGATCAAGCGCCATTCAAATTTTTCTGCGCATGCCAAGTCCTGCCACTCGCGTGCAGAATCACCTTGCGTACCAGAAATGGCACCAGCAAATGGCTTGAGAGGACAACGTACTATTAATAGGCTCAAATTACGAATTCTTCGATTACTTCAGTTAATGTGCTGCTCACTCTGTTATTCAGCCGCCATTTTCCCTGTCTTACTCCAGATCACTTGTGTGAAATTACCACTGGGTAAGGGGCTCTGTGACCGCTGAATTAATGCAGAATGAACAAATATACCTCGTCCCATGCGTATTTCTGAGCGCGCCAGCCAATATTGGGAGCGAACGTCTACTAAAGAAGCATCAATAGTGACCCCTTGAGCGCCACTGAGCTTATTTAATAAGCCAGCAATCTCATCTGCACTTTTAATTGGGGTGGTTGCGCGCTGCTGCACAAAATTGCCGGCTGTTGATCTAGTCAGCCCCGGAATAGCTGCCATCAGCACCTCTGGAGGTGCAGTATTGACGTTAACTGTCGTTAAAATCGGTAAAACAGTCACAAAAGATCTTATCTGATCCAAAGTGCCCCGATTATAGGCAGGCAGCCTCAACAGACCATCTAGGTCATAAATGGGCATATCGGTTTGTAATAGGCCTTGGGCGGTCTGCTGCGCCAGGTTTTTATCTAAGCCCAACGCATCTAATAGGCGCCCGTACTGCTGAACTCCGGCTGGATTAATGGTTTTAAAGCTCTTATCCCATAAATTGGTCAAATTAAAGAGACTTTGGGCATCAATCAATTGTCCCTGCAGACTTACAGCGGCAATCTCATCAGGAACATCAGCATTTTTTAAGAAATCCGCCACCTTACCGTCAGCCAAAGGTAAAGCCCAAGCTTCGCCAAGATGGTCATATTGGCTGGTACGCTGATCTTCAATCAGCACCAAGCGCGCAAAGTCGATAGCGGCACGTTGTAACCATTGGGCTTGCACTAGGTCGCGGGCATTTTCTAGAGTACGAATTTGAATTTGCTGACGCCACATCAAACCAGCCAACAAAACAGCAGCTACACCCACCACAATGAGCGCAGTCACAGTTGCTGAGCCACGCTCACGATCAGCTGAAAAGTTTGCAGGCATTAGAGGGCACCACCCATTAAACAAGAGCGCGTAATTGGCAAGGCAACATCTTTTATCCACCACTGCATCATCACTCCTTGTTGATCAGCAGTAATTGGCGTGACTCCTTGCGCAGTAGCGGCACTTGGAGGGCTAGCTCCTGTGGCGCTAGAACCAGGTGTAGTAGATGATGGCGGTGTAGCACTTCCAGTGCCACCAGCGCTAATACCGCTACCTCCAGCGCCATTGACTACCGAAGTCTGCACCTGAAAAGATTGGCGCACAATCGAAGGCAATTCCAGGCTAAGCAAAAGATCGCTTGAACTCAGATCGGGGTCACGTGCTATGCCTGCCCATAAAGCGCCTGCGTCTGTTCTTTGCATCAGTGGTCGACTAGTCCAGCGCTGCAGGCCTGCAGGACCAACGACATACCCTGCAATTAACCAAGCATCAATATTGTCTGCACGGTAGCGACGCAAGAACCAAATATTTTTTGCACCAGCGGCAACAGAGCCGCTAATTGCTCCACCAGTTACTGAGCTAGCCAAACTCGCTATCTCGTCTTTACTTAATACCGACTGACAGTCGCGCTCAAATTGGCGTACCAATTGAGCATAGTCAGCATCTTGGTTGGCACGCTTATCAATCACTTCGCGCCCTCGAATCATGGCGTCCATGCCGCGCCATGCCATCAAACCTACGAGGGCCATGATGACCAATGCCACTACCATTTCGATTAAGGCAAAGCCTTGATCAGTTGAAGTGGGTTTTGACCTAATCATGGCAACAAGCTTTCTAAATAGAGGTACATACCTTTGGACTCCAAATTACAAGATCGCAAAATCTTTTTTATCGAGCATATGGCAGCCCAGCCTTTTGAACATAAGTGATGACAACTCAAAACATAATATAGGTACTTTTCAACAAAAAAACGTTGATTTAGTTGATGTAGAAATTGTCGTCCGCAGCCTCAGTTCAGACTGCTGCCTTACATGCTAATACCTTCGTCAAATCACAGCTCCTTTATAGATTATGGCCGTCATGAAACTTGAGGCTGGTATCAAAATCTGAAAGTTTTTTCTGACTCCAAAATCAGATTTTTCTGATTGCCTTTGTGGGTGTTCAGGCAATAAAGTCAATTGCAATCACTGCTTGAGTTTTGATGCTAGCGCCCTAATTCGCATCTCCTGAGAGTTGTAATTTACCCAACACCAAGTAAATTTTTTTTAATTAGTAACTATTATGTTACCATTTTAATGCCAAAGAAAATTGAGTTTTCGGAATACGTAGATGCCTATGGGAAATCACCTTTTGCAAAATGGTTTAACGATCTTGATGCCATTTCAGCAGCCAAGGTTCGGGTGCACATGACTCGAGTGGAGCTAGGTAACTTTTCTAATGTTGCGTCTATTGGCGAGGGATTATCAGAAATTAAGATTGATTTTGGGCCTGGCTATCGGGTGTACTTTCGCAGTGAAATGGGATTTTTACTCCTTCTTTTAGGTGGAAGTAGTAAAAAAGGGCAGCAAAAAGCAATCAATACAGCAAAATCAGCATGGAAGCTCTACCAACTTGAGAAAAAACGGCTGGCTCAAAAAGTAAAAAGGAAATAAATGATGGCACTTACTAAATTATTTAAAAACACTGTTAAAGCCCGTGTTGAGCGCGATCCTTTATTTCGTGCGGCATTATTTCAAGAGGCTTTGACCGCATTTTTTGCGGGGGATACTGCTCTTGGAAAAAGTCTACTTCGAGACCTGGTGAATTCCACCATTGGATTTGAAAAACTAGCTCTTGAAGTCAATAAGCCCAGTAAAAGTTTGCATCGTATGCTCGCCCCTTCAGGCAACCCTACAATGGAAAACTTCTTTCAAGTGATCCATGCCATCCAAGAAAATGAAGGAATCAACTTTAAATTAGATGCCTTGATTAACAAGCCAGCACACACAAAAACAAGGATCGCCGCCTAATAAAATGAGGGCAGACTTACTAAACTCCTAAAAGATTCTATA
>CANBSM010000027.1 GCA_947372155.1 Burkholderiaceae bacterium | reverse complement strand
TCCATCATGGTGAATTCTGGGTTGTGACGTGGGCTGACACCTTCGTTACGGAAGTTGCGGTTGATTTCGAAGACACGCTCAAAACCACCCACTACTAAACGCTTGAGGTAAAGCTCTGGAGCAATACGCAAGAACATTTGCATATCGAGTGCATTGTGGTGCGTAATAAATGGCTTCGCTGCTGCGCCACCAGGGATGGGGTGGAGCATTGGTGTTTCTACTTCCATGAAGTCAGCATCTAACATGTGGCGACGTAATGAAGCAATTGCATTGCTGCGCGCCTTAAATGTGTTGCGGCTTTCTGGATTCACAATCAGATCGACATAGCGCTGGCGGTATTTAGTCTCTAGGTCTGATAAGCCGTGGAACTTATCAGGCAATGGGCGCAAGGATTTGCTGAGGAGGCGTAAATTGCTGCATTCAACAGACAACTCACCCTTATTGGTCTTAAAGAGATTGCCTTCAGCAGAGATGAAATCACCCATATCCCAGTGCTTGAAAGCACCATGCACGTCGGCGCCACTGATTTCATCATTGATGTAGAACTGAATCTGTCCGCTGCGATCTTGAATGGTGGCAAAGCTGGCTTTACCCATTACTCGCTTGAGTACCATTCGGCCAGCCACTTTGACATGAACCTTTTTCGCAGCTAGCTCTTCTTTAGTAAGGCTATCGTAGTGAGCATGCATATCAGCTGCTAAATGAGTAGGGACAAAGTCATTCGGAAATGCAATGCCACCAGCGCGTAGTTTGGCCAGTTTTTCACGGCGCTCCGCAATGATGTGATTCTCATCAACTGCTTCAGTAGCTGGGGCAGGGTCTAAATGGGTTTTATCGTTCATATCTATAGTGGTGCAGTAATGGGTGTTCGGTTTTTACACGCCTTGTTTCAGGCTGGCTTCAATAAAGGCATCGAGATCACCATCTAATACTTTTTGAGTGTTGGAGATTTCAACGTTGGTACGTAAGTCTTTGATACGGCTTTGATCTAGAACGTAGGAGCGGATTTGATGGCCCCAACCCACATCGGTCTTGCTGGCTTCTAATTTATCTTGTTCGGCACGACGCTTTTGCATCTCATGTTCGTAGAGGCGAGACTTCAGCATGCTCATCGCTTCAGCACGGTTGCGGTGCTGACTACGGTCGTTCTGACACTGCACCACAATTCCCGTTGGGATATGGGTTAAACGGACGGCCGAGTCTGTTTTGTTGATGTGCTGACCACCCGCACCGGAGGCGCGGTAGGTATCAGTACGAATATCAGCAGGATTAACGTCGATCTCAATAGAGTCATCAATCTCTGGATATACATAGATAGAGGCGAATGAAGTATGTCGACCATTGGAAGAGTCAAAAGGGGACTTACGCACCAAGCGATGCACGCCAGTTTCAGAGCGGAGATGTCCATATGCGTATTCGCCATCAACTTTGATCGTCGCACTCTTAATGCCTGCAACGTCTCCATCAGATTCTTCGAGGATTTCTGTTTTGTAGCCTTTACGTTCGCAATACTTTAAGTATTGACGGTAAAGCATGCTAGCCCAGTCGCAGGCTTCAGTTCCACCGGCACCAGCCTGAATATCAATAAAGCAATTGCACGAATCCATCTCATTGTGGAACATGCGACGGAACTCTAAATCACCGATAGTCTTGCTGTAGACCTCAACATCTTTCTCAATAGCGCCAATCGTTTCAAAATCACTTTCTTCTTTCGCCATATCAAACAGCTCAAGTGCACTAGTAATGTTGGTATTGAGATCAGTAAGAGTGGCAACTACACTATCGAGCAATTTCTTTTCTTTGCCCAGCGCTTGCGCTTTCTTTTGATCATCCCAAATGGTGGGATCTTCCAGAATAGAGTTAACTTCGGTAAGGCGACGTGACTTTACGTCGAAGTCAAAGATACCCCCGAAGAGCTTGCTCACGAGTGAGCAGATCGGACAAGGTATTCGAAATAGTATTTAGTTGTTCAGCTTCCATCCCCTGATTATAAGGGGGTTATTGCCTTGGACCCCTTAGGTACTGGCTGCCTCGTCATGGGCTTCAATCATCAACTGCACACGGGCTTGACCCTGATAGCGGTCGGTTACAAGGCGATAGGCTAATTTAGCTTTGGCTGGCAGGCTTTGAGTGCGGTTAAACCAAACGGCCGTGAATGGTTTGTTCGTCGGCTTGAGTTCGGATCTGCCGATAGGGCGAACCATCAGTCGTAAATGCTTTTCTTTCATCAAGCTTTGCTGGGTAATCTCAAATTCCCCATAGAAAACCGGCTGAGGGAAGCCTTGACCCCAAATCTCTTCGGCAAGTAGGTCGCCAATTTCAGAGGTAAATTCAGAGAGCTCCAATTCGCCATCGTGTGCATGGCGACGCTCAAGTAACTCATCCGTTAGCAAGCCACTTGCCACTTCCTGAAAGCAGGCATCAAACTTTTCGAAATCACTTTTTCGAATCGTTAAGCCCGCAGCCATCGCATGACCACCAAATTTGAGAATCAGTCCAGGCTCACGTTTTGAAACAAGATCCAGAGCATCTCTTAGATGAAATCCTGCCAGCGAACGACCTGAGCCGCGCAATTCTTCGCCAGTATTTCCATCGGCAGGGGCAAACACAATCGCTGGGCGATTAAAGCGCTCTTTCAATCGTGAAGCCACAATACCAACAACACCCTGATGCCATTCTGAATTCCATAGGCAAATACTGGTGCGCTCAGCCATAGTGCCAGCAAGTTGATCCTCAGCAAGATGGGAGAGAGCGGTTTCTTGCATACCCGTTTCAATCACACGGCGTTCGCGATTAATGCGATCTAACTCATGCGCAAGATTGAGTGCCTCATCAGCATTGTCAGTCAGGAGCAGGCGGATCCCTAGAGTCATATCCGCTAGACGCCCGGCAGCATTAAGTCTTGGGCCGATGGCAAAGCCTAAATCAAAGGTATTTGCCTTACGTGGATCTCGAGTCGCCGCCTGAAATAGCGCCTGAATGCCTGGCTGTGATATCCCAGCGCGAATACGTTTCAAGCCATTGGAAACTAATACGCGATTATTGCGATCGAGTTGTGCAACGTCTGCAACCGTCCCTAAAGCAACAAGGTCGAGAAGGTTCTCTACTTTGGGTTGGGTCTGACTCGTAAATTTTCCGCGCTTACGAAGTTCAGCGCGCAGTGCTACCAACATGTAAAACATCACGCCAACACCAGCGAGTGCTTTGCTTGGAAAGCTGCATCCTGGTTGGTTGGGGTTAACAATAGCTAAAGCCTTGGGTAAGTTATCACCAGGAAGGTGATGGTCGGTCACAATCACCTCCATTTCTAGTTCACGGGCACGATCTACACCTGCTTCACTAGCGATACCGTTATCTACGGTGATGAGGTATTTGGGTTTAGGGATCTGCTGTGCTGCCAATTCAACAACTTCAGGCGTTAGGCCGTAGCCCATCGTGAAACGATTTGGAACTAGAAATTGAATCGGGGTATCAGGGCCACCGAGCATGCGTAGGCCGCGCAGACCGACGGCACAAGCGGTTGCACCATCACAGTCATAGTCTGCGACGATCAGCATAGGCTCTTTTTTCTCAAGAATATCAGCGAGTAAAGAAGCAGTATTGATGCAATTTTTGAGTTCAACTGGCGAAAGCAGTTGTTTTAACTCGAGTGAAAGCTCTTCGGGGGATTGCAGACCCCTAGCGGCATAGAGTCTAGCTAGTAGTGGATGCAATCCGCTCTGCGCTAACCAAGTAGCAGTTCGTTCTGAGAAAGGGCGTTGAGAAAATAAGCTCATATGAAACTCATGCGTAACTCATGACTGACTAATTTCTTTCCAGGTAAGGGGTTCTGCTTTTTTCCAAAACGCCCAAGATTTTTTATTAAGGTCTTTAGCGGTGAAGATCCGCTCCCTTGCTTTGCCCTTCGGAAAATCAATGATGACAACTTCATCTAATTTTTTATCCAATAGCGCGGCACTTAACTGCGGCCAAGCTGACTGAGGTTGATCAAGCCAGGCAAAGGTACCCGCTAGATCTTTTTGATCTAAATGATCCCTATGACTAATCTTCAAGTGCTTTGCCAGGCCTAGTAGTAAAGGATGCTGACCTGCGATGCACTGTGCATTATTTAGTGCCTCAGGTGTCTGCACATCATTGAGTTTGCCGATTCCGCTAATCCAGATCGAGTTGATGCTAGGCATACCACGTTGTCCGCGCTCCTCATTGACTGAGCCAATATGCCAAAGTATTTGGATTTCATTTTGAAGTTTTCGCCAGCGTTTAGCAATGCCTTCTTCTTGAGTATCGCGCGGCATCCACCAATCAATATTCCGGCCATGAGCTTGGTCCACGCTGTAACTTTCTAAACTAGAAAATGGGCCGGCAGGAACAAACCAGTAATGTTGGCCATTAAAAAGGACGGCACCCTGAAAATCTTCCTCGATAAAAGGTAGGGCAGTTTGTAGTAGATGAGCCGATTCTTCAGAGGTCAGATCAATCTGGTTTTGTCCCATCAAAATGAGGTGATCACGAGTGGCATGCAGATGAACAGGCTGTAAGCAGGCAATGACCTCGTTTGGGTTTACTGTCTGATTGGATTTTCCAAGGAGTAAGACCGGGGCAAGCGGGACCAACTCACCAAGCAAAAAGCGCTCATGGGGTAGCCCTTGTTGGGGCCCATCCCTTGTTTCGAGCTGGTCTGCCCCATCTTCCCCTGAAAGCATCAGGGTGAAGCGGCGCGAATTGGCTATGGCGGCTTTAGAGGAGGTCAAATTGGCAGTCATTTCCTTGATTTTAGGTGGCATTTAGATATTCCATCAGTTTGTCCCTGTGATTCACTAAACTGTGGCTATGTTGAGACTTCCTATAGAGCTAGAAATTGGCCTGCGTTACACCCGATCTAAGCGTCGCAAGACGGTAGGGAAGCGCGATGGCTTCCTATCCTTCATCTCTGGTATTTCTACTGCCGGTATCGCTTTGGGGGTTGCCTCGCTGATCGTGGTTCTATCGGTAATGAATGGTTTTCAAAAGGAAGTGCGAGATCGCATGTTATCGGTACTTTCTCATGTAGAAATTACCGCTCCTGATGGCTTGGCAAATTGGGAGCCACTTGCGCTAAAGGTTGCGGCTCAACCGCACGTTATTGGTGTAGCGCCTATGGTGAGTTCGCAGGGTTTATTGACTCGCGAAGGCGTGATGCGCGGCGTTGCTATTCGTGGCATCTTACCTAGCGAAGAAGGGAAGGTTTCGGACTTACCCAAACAATTCGTTGCTGGCAATATTGATGATTTAAAGCCTGGTAGTTTTGGTGTTGCTCTGGGCGCACAACTTGCTGCAATTGTTGGCGCGCACGTTGGGGATCGGATTAACCTAATTGTTCCTGAAAGTGATTTAACTCCAGCAGGTGCGATGCCACGCATGCGCACCCTGCAGGTAGTAGGTATTGTTGATAGTGGTCATTATGAATACGACAGCTCATTAGCTATCCTGCACTGGAAGGACGCTGCCGCCTTGCTGCGCCTGCATGATCCGTCTGGTCTGCGTGTCAAAGTGGATGACATGCAGCGAGCCCCAGAAGTCGCTAATGAATTAGCGGCGATTGTTCCTCAGGCGCTTTGGGTTACCGACTGGTCAAGATCAAACCGTAACTGGTTTGCGGCAGTTCAAACCGAAAGAAAAATGATGTTCATCATTCTCACGTTGATTATTGCGGTAGCCGCATTTAATTTAGTGTCTACCCTAGTGATGACGGTCAATGAGAAGCAGGCCGATATTGCCATTCTGAGAACTATGGGCGCAAGTCCTGGGCTGATTCAGAGAATATTTTTAATTCAAGGGTTAGCGATTGGCCTTTTGGGCTCCTTGGTTGGTGTTGCATTAGGTCTGTTGATTGCGCTGAACATTGATGTCATCGTGCCGGTCATTGAAGCCATTTTCCGTGTGCAGTTCTTGCCACGTGAGGTGTATTTCATTAGCGAATTACCTTCCGATGTTAGGGCTAGTGATGTCCTGACGGTTGGCTTAATGGCTTTTGGCCTTTCTGTTTTAGCTACGCTTTACCCGAGTCGTCGTGCCGCCAAGGTGCAACCTGCGGAGGCCCTGCGTTATGAGTAATGTAGATAAGTTGGTGCTAAAGGCTAGAGGCTTAGCCAAGACCTATGGTCAAGGGCCCACTGCGGTCGAGGTTCTGAAGGCGATTGATTTGGATGTTTCTCCGTCTGAGAAGGTGGCTATTGTTGGTTCTTCAGGTTCTGGCAAGAGCACCTTACTCCATTTATTAGGGGGTTTAGATACTCCAAGTGCTGGTTCTGTCATTTTGGCCGGCTCTCATTTAAATGATTTATCTGTCAAAAAATTAGATCAACTTCGCAACCATAGCCTTGGGTTTATCTATCAGTTCCATCATCTGTTGGATGAATTTAGTGCCGTTGAGAACGTAGCTCTACCTTTGCGTATTCGTGGTTTGGGTAATGATGAGTCTATGGATCGCGCTAGTAAGATGCTCAAGGCAGTTGGTTTAGCTGCTCGTGAACTGCATACCCCAGGAGAATTATCTGGAGGAGAGCGTCAACGCGTAGCGGTAGCTCGTGCCTTGGTTGGTAATCCTGCATGTGTTCTCGCGGATGAGCCAACGGGCAATCTGGATACCGAGACTGCGGATGGTGTATTTGATTTAATGTTAGACATCGCTCGAGATCAAGGCACAGCCTTTGTGATCGTGACGCATGATCCGGTGCGCGCTAAACGTTGTGATCGTATTTTGCATTTAGAGCGCGGAGTACTGAAGCCATTTTCTGCATGAGTGGAAATCCCATGTGGATTGATACCCATTGCCATCTTGATGCCCCAGAGTTCGCAAGTTCACTAGGCGCAGTAATTCATGCGGCTGCTGAAAATAACGTTAAGGCTATTCTTCTGCCTGCGGTAAAGGTAGCTGATTGTGCTCATGTAAAAGATATAGCGCATCAGTACTGTCAGGAAATTCCTGGCTTGGTTTATACCCTTGGGATACATCCGTTGTACACCAACCAAGCTCAAGAAAGTGATATTGAAACTCTTGAGAAACAAATTATTGAGGCACTCTCTGATTCTCGATTTGTCGGCGTTGGTGAAATTGGCTTGGATTATTTTGTAGAGGGTCTAGATCCTCATAAACAAGAATTCTTTTTTAATGCGCAATTAGATTTGGCTCAGAAGTATCAATTGCCTGTGATCTTGCATGTACGTCGTTCGCAAGATGCCATTCTGAAGGCTTTACGTCGTCGCAATATTCCCAGTGGAATAGCGCATGCTTTTAACGGTAGCTTTCAGCAGGCGGAGCAATTTATTGAGCTCGGATTTAAATTGGGCTTTGGTGGTGCAGCAACCTATGAGCGTGCTTTGCAAATCCGCAGGCTCTTAAAAGAATTGCCGTTTGACAGCATTGTGACTGAAACAGATTCACCTGATATCCCACCCGCCTGGCTTAGGGAGGAAGGCATTGCATTTAACCAGTCCGCTTTTCTCCCGCGGATTGCAAAAGAGCTTGCCTTGGTTCGAGGTGTCAGTGAAGCCGAATTTGCTTTGGCGGCATGGAGTAATGCAATGCAAGCATTGCCACGTTGGTCTGCTCTCTGCGCAGGCATTCCCAGTCTCAACTTAGCTTCCTAATTTCTTGCGTTTAGCTATTACGGCGTTTATCGCCGGGGGATCGCTCCTTCTCTTTTTTCCGCAACTACCGAAATATTGGGTATATGCCTGCATTAGTGTTGGCGCAGTTTGTTTGCTGACAATCTTATTTTCTACTCAAGGATCGCTCCTTAAGAAATGTGCGGTGATTGGTTTTTTATTTGTAGTGGGATTTGCATGGAATGCTCGTTATGCTGAAAACCGTTTAAATAATATTCTTGCTATCGAGTTGGAGGGTAAAGAGTTAACACTCCAGGGTAGGGTTGCCGCATTGCCCCAAAGCAATTCATCCGGAGCGAAGTTTGCCTTTGAGGTCGATGACATCATCTCTGGAAAAGAAGTCCTGAAGAAATTTCCGAAAAGAATCTATTTGAGTTGGCAGCCTGCCTGGAGAAATCCTCAAGCAATTCCTGAGGTCATTCCTGGCCAACGCTGGCACTTCAAGGCGAAACTGAAGCGACCTTACGGTTCCTTAAACCCATATACATTTGATTTTGAGCGCTGGTCCTTTCACCAAGACTTTGGTGCTAGTGGTTCAGTAAGATCTGCTAAGTTGTTATTGGATAAAGATATTGCATTAACTGAAATTGAGTTGCGCATGGAACTTGCGCGCTGGCATTTGCGTAAAAAGATTCAGTCGATGCTGCCGGATAACGCGAGGTATGCCGGTGTTTTGATTGCCTTGGTTATGGGCGATCAAAACGCTATCCATCAAGATGATTGGCAGGTTTTTAATGCAACTGGTATTGGTCATCTGATATCGATATCAGGGCTTCACGTAACTATGTTGGCGGGCGTTGGTGCTTCATTTGCTGCATTTATATGGCGTCGTCGTACCTTGCCTCTGATTGCACCTGTCAGTAAGGTAGCGGCAGCCTCTGGATTTTTGACTGCATTTATCTATGCCTGGCTAGCTGGCTTTCAGATACCGGCGCAAAGAACTATGTATATGGTTGGGGTCGTAGCATTTGCTTTATGGACCGGCAGAAACCCGCGGTCATTTGATATTTGGTGGTGGGCCCTAGCATTTGTTCTGCTCATTGATCCCATGGCTCCTTATACGCCAGGCTTTTGGTTATCTTTCGGTGCAGTAGCTGCCATTCTGTATGCCATGGGAGATTCTTCTGGCTTATTGGGGGTTCCAACTGGCAAGGAGTTGGAAGTGCATTGGAAGCATCGCATCTTCCGGGCACTGAGAGAAGCATGTCGTGTGCAGGCTGTAGTTACTCTTGCGTTATTGCCATTTACTTTATATTGGTTTTATCAGGTCTCAATGGCTTCACCTCTTGCAAATGCGGTTGCTATTCCGTTAGTAAGTTATGTCGTCACCCCGCTAGCAATCGCTGGTGCATTACTTCCGGAATTTATCGGTCGATGGCTTTTGTTACCTGCTCACGCATCTATGGAGTATTTGGCAATAGCACTCGAGTGGATGGCAAGTTGGAATTGGGCCGTTATCTGGTCAAGGCAGCCAGAGTGGTGGGCGCTTGTGCTCTCTGGTTGTGGAATGATCTATGCGATTAGACCTGGCGACATTGTTGACTCGTGGAGGTCGAGATTGCTGGGTATCACGTTGTCCATTCCTTTATTTGTCTCACCCACAGCGTGGATTACGCAATCCCACATTGCCCATGGAGAATTTAAGGCAACCATATTAGATATAGGTCAAGGCACTGCAGTTCTTATTGAAACTGCCAATAGAAGATTGTTATATGACACAGGACCCATTCAGGGCAAGAAGGATGATGCAGGACAGAGAATCATCCTTCCTTATTTACGTGGCAGAGGAATTCATCATGTGGACCGAATGGTCATTAGTCATAGTGATAGCGATCATATTGGAGGGGCCACAACACTTCTCAAGAGTATTCGATTTAATTTGATGATGGGGTCTTTGCCCAATACCAATCCATTACTACACAATTTACAGGCAAGAAAGATTCCTTCCCTTCCTTGTCGATTTGGGCAGCACTGGGTTTGGGATGGTGTGGAATTTATGATCTGGCATCCAGATGAGGAAACAGTGTTTGCAGATCAATACCCTGGTAAGCCCAATGAAATGAGTTGCGTACTAGAAGTGCGCAATCATCAGAGCTCTCTTTGGCTGACGGGCGATGTTGAGAGGCAGGGTGAGGCTGAAATTACAGAGCGTTTAGATAAAAAAATGTTGCAAGCAATCGGCGCCAGAGAATTGATCTTCATGGCGCCGCATCACGGGAGCAAAACATCATCCTCTCTGGAGCTTTTAAAGCGTTTAGAGCCGAACCAGGCGTTTGCACAGAATGGTTATCGCAATCGGTATGGGCATCCCCATCCGGATGTGACAGCGCGCTATGAGGCTTTGGAGATTCCTTTTTATCAAACCCCACAAACGGGCGCCCAAATATGGCTATTTAAAAATAATGCAAAGTCTTCGGCGCAATTTTGGAGGGGTGATGTGAGGCGAATGTGGCACCGAGGGGCTCAAAATCAAGAGAAAATAGACTTTTGACCCCTAGAAAAGCAAAAAGCCCTTAAAGATTAAGGGCTTAGTACGTAATTCTTGGTTGCGGGGGCAGGATTTGAACCTACGACCTTCGGGTTATGAGGGGGCAAATCCCGAAGGACTGACCAAGTAAACCCTTATATCGTATAGCCTTGCCGTGAGGTTAAAATAAAGCATCAAGGTGAGCATCAAAGTCAATAAAGGCTAAAAACAGCGTGGCACGGTCAAAAATCATCCCTGGATCGATGGAAACTATCCCAAAAATGCCAGAAAAACTGGTCATTTTTAAGGTGGAGTGCTCAAAGTATTGGTGGGCTCGTGTTTTCATGTACGACCGCTATTTCGTGAAATCGACCAAAACCGAGATCCGAAAAGAGGCCCAGGCCTTCGCTAAACAGCTCTACGAGGATGCGCTTCAGAATAAAGGGGTAAATCCTCGTTCTAAGACTAAAACGCGCCTATTCTCGGGTTTAGCCCTTTCTCTCTTAAGTATCGAGAAAACCACGGCTAAGAAAAGCCTCTATCAAAACGATAAGGGCAAGATCGAGAATTTCTTGATTCCACACTTCGCCGAAAAGCTGATTTCCGACATTGAATATTCGGACCTAGTTGCGATGATGGATGAGTTAAATAAAAAAGGCTTATCTCCCGCTACTAAAAAACAGTACCTGTCTTTAGTGAGCAAAATCTTCAAACATGCCGTTCAAGAGAGCGTCATTAAGTTCATTCCACCTTTCCCTAAGTTAAGTGAGCGTCTTAAAACCAAAGAGAAGCGTGATTACCTAACCAATGGTGAATACACCCGCTTGAATAACGCTGTCCTTCGTTTAGAAAAAGTAGGGGCAAAGGTGAGGGGGCTGCCAATCACTGAAGAGTTGAAGTGGCTCAATAAGTTCATGATTAACGCCTTCTTGCGTCCAACGGATATTAAGGTTCTTAAACACAAACATATCAAGCGCAGAACCGAGACCGATCAAAACGGTCGAAAAGTAGAGTGGTTAGTTTTATCTCATCCCGCTACAAAGACCACGGCGCATGAGGTTCAAGCCATGCCTAATATCGTTCCCGCCTATGAAGCCTTAATTACTTTCCGGAAAAAAGAGCATGAACGCAAGATGGCCGAGGCTAAAGCAATGAAGGATGTAGCCAAAAGAGAAAAGGCTTTAGCTGCTTTTGAAGGTTCGCCTTACTTAAAGCCTGATGATTATATTTTCTTCCCTGAATATCCAAATCGTCAAACGATGATGGGCAACTGGGGCAAGTTATTCCGTGAAGTTTTAAAAGAATCTAAGATTGAAGAAGAGACGGGCAAGAATATTCAGCTCTATAGCCTGCGCCATACCGCAATCATGTTTAGGTTAATTCGCTCTAATGTGGATTCGTTAATTTTGGCTAAGAACGCAAGAACCTCACAAGGCGTGATTGAACAGTTCTATGGGGCTCACCTAACTACAGAGCAAGCAAGGCGTCAGCTTCATTCTTACTTGCCTATGCCAAAGAAAAAGAAATCAGCCAAAGAGGAGGAGATTTCTTCTGAAGATGACGACTTTGATCAGGATGAGATCGAAGCCAAGATATCCACCAAAGGTAATTAATACCTACGTCGTTTGCTAGAGCTGATCTCGACCTTCATCCAATGAGTCAGAACATCAAAAAAGACCATCCCCAAGCCAACTAAGAACCAAAATACCAGGCTTAGTGTGACCCCATAGTTCATAGCATTGCCAATAATTACCAAAAGTAATAGACCAATAAATTTCATATTATTTCTCCTTGGTTAAGAGGTAAAGCCACAAAGAGTAACGACTTTCTTTTCGGCAATAGTTCCTGGTTGCGCTTCTCCTGAGTCGTAATCCAATTCGTAAAGGTCTTTAACTAAATTACCTTTACTGAGTTTGCTAGAAAAGAGCATTAAATCCTGAACCGCAACTGTTCTGCTTCTACAGTTCACTGTTTGATGAGAAACCATAGATGAGTATCGAACCTGCTCATGATCGTAAATAGAGCTTTGTGGCTTTTGATAGTTACGCATGACTAATATCTTGGCTACTAAAGTTTCCTCATCAAAAGTCTTTTCTTTAGCCATGTATTCAGTGAAGTTATCGCTCTCTGAAAACTTGACCCACTCTACGGTAAGGTCGCCGTGCTTGGTGAAGGCCAAGTCTGGGTCAGAGGGGTAGATGTATTGAAAAGAAGCAAAAGCAATAGCAGGAATACTCAATATTCCAATAAAACTAATCGCTAGACTTTTCGGAATTGAGAAGTTCATGATTACCTTCTACCTTGAGCGGGGGAATAGCCAATGCGGTTGCCGTTGTTATCAAAGTAATTAGTAACTCCGCTTGGGGCTTGAACCTCATAACCTTTTCTATTTCCAT
>CANBSM010000026.1 GCA_947372155.1 Burkholderiaceae bacterium | reverse complement strand
GCAATGGCTTCAGCCATCTTCATCAGCATTTACGTAGGTCTCACCGGAGTGATCTCAGCGCTTGCACCAATTGCAGGACAACTCTTTGGCGCTAAACGCTTTTCAGAAATAGGTGAGGAAGTGCGACAAGCAACTTGGCTTGCCTTGGGGCTCACTATTTTGGGCTGCTGTATTTTGCTTAACGCAGATCACCTGCTAGCCATATCGCAAGTCAACGACCTTATTGAAGGTAAGGCAAAGCTATATCTCAGCATCCTAGCAATCGGTTTACCAGCAAGCATGGGAATGCGTGTCTTGATGGCCCTACACAATGCAGTCTCACGCCCCACAGTCATCACTGTTGTGCAAATTATTGGCTTAGCACTCAAGCTACCCTTAAACCTACTCTTTATTTATGGGGGTTTCGGTATAGAGGGTATGGGTGGACCAGGTTGTGCTGTAGCTACCGTCATCATTAACTGGTCTTGGCTACTCATGACTCTAGGCTTTGTTTTGTTTGATCGCTTTTACAAGCCATTCAAAATCTTTACTCGCTTTAGCTTGCCCGATTGGCATCGCATCTGGACATTACTAAAGTTAGGCGCGCCCATTGGCTTTAGCTACTTGATTGAAGTGACTTCCTTCACCTTTATGTCGCTGTTTATTGCTCGCCTTGGAACAACCGCACTAGCAGGTCATCAAATCGTAGCCAATATGGGTACCGTGATCTACATGGTGCCACTATCTCTGTCGATTGCGACGATGACGCTGGTGTCACAATCTATTGGCGCCAACAAGCCTGAGCGCGCTGAAGAGATAGGCTGGTCATCAGTATTTTTTACCACTACGCTTTGTATCACTATTGGTATCGCCGTTTGGATTTTCAGAGTACAGCTATTAGATTTGTATGATCCACCAGCAGAAGTAAAAGCATTCTCCATTCCCCTCTTCTTATTTATTGCTTTCTACCAAGTATTCGATGCCCTACAAATTACAGCGGCATTTATTCTGCGAGCCTATCGCATTGCTTTTTGGCCGATGTTGATTTATGCAGGCTCACTTTGGGGTGTAGGCCTTGGTGGTGGCTACCTGATGGGCTTTAACGTTCTGGGTAATACGCCAACATTCTTACAAGGCGCCAATGGCTTTTGGGCTGGTAACAGCTTTAGTCTGGGCTTAGCAGCATGTCTCTTGCTATACCTCTTTAGAAGAACGGCGGAGCGCTATGAGAAGACACATCCGCCGGTAGAGACCTAACAAGCAGGCCTCTCTAGGACTTAACGATAGCCTGTACCTGGGGCAGGCGTTGCGTAACTAGGAATTTGATTGCCCTTGGAGTACATGCACTGTTGGTAGGCAATGTTGTATTGAGTCTGTGCTTGGTTTTGTTTTCCAGATGCATTCATAGCGCCAATTGCAGACCCACCCAATAATCCTACGCCCGCACCAGTTCCAACACCTGTATGACTGCCCCCACCAATGACAGCGCCAGCAGCAGCGCCAAGAGCTGCCGCTAAAGCTGCACTAGTAACACCTTCCTTGAGAGCAGCATCGCTTGTATCTTTAACTGCATTTGCAGCAAATTGTCGGCATACTTGATCTTCTTGCTGAAACACCTCAAAAGGCTTTCCTTCACGCGGCATTACCGCAATGGTCGGACCAGTTGGCGCGGATACGCATGCAGTTAATGAAGCAAGAACGGATGTAATTGTTACTGCAACGCGAGTAAATCGATTCATATTAAAACCTTTAACTATTCTGAAATTCTAAAAATATTTAGTGCTGTGGCTGTCTAGGCTGAGTGCTGCTCGTTGGCGGAGTTGCAGGTTGAGCTTGCCAGCCACTTGGACAATCTTGTACATATGGAAAATAATTGCCGCTAGCTGAGCAGTAATACCAAACTGCAGGTTGCGGTTGGGCTGCCAAAACCATAGGCTGAGGTGGGGGAGCATAGGCGATTACTGGCGGTGCATAAACTACTGGCGGAGCATAGTAGCCAGCATAAGGGCCGTAATAGGGGCCAGCATAAGCCCAATTACCACCCCAACCTGGGCCCCATCCACGGCCATAAGCGCCATATGCTGCTGGACGCCAACCACCGCCATAACCACCTCCTACCGATACATTCCAACCCACATTACCTGCTTGGGCTATCACCGGCGAAGCCGCCAACAAAGTGAGTAAGGCGACCCCTAAGATATTGAATTTATTGATTCGTTTCATAATCGACCCCCTATAAATTGGTCTTATATTTCTGTATAGCTCTATTTTAGTTTTTACTGGTCTTACTATCAATAACGCCTGAAATACGGACAAGCTGACATGAAAAAAGTTATTTATCGAAATTGCCTAATTACTCTAATTTTGCGCCTGATTGCTGCACTACCCTACCCCATTTGCTTGCTTCTGAGGCAATCAATCTAGATAAGTCTTTTGGACTTCCCGGAGCAGGATCTAGACCACCAGCCAAGAGGCGAGATTTAACCTCGGGATTGCTCAAAGTTTGGCGCACCATTTGATTTAAGCGTTTTTGGATATCAAGCGGGAGGTTTGCTGGTGCCATCAATGAAAACCAAGATACAGCCTCAAAACCGACTAAACCTTGCTCAGCCAGAGTCGGGATCTCGGGAGCAGCATGTGAGCGCTTGAGCGTAGTCACCCCTAAGGCCTGAACCTCTCCTGCCTTAATCAAAGCTAAGGAAGAAGAAAGATTATCAAAGAGCATCGAAATGCGACCACTGAGTAGGTCAGGCAAAGATTGTGCGCGCCCCTTGTAAGGAATATGACGGATTTGAACGCCCGCCATCTCTTTAAATAATTCACCGGACATATGCAGTGATGTACCAACCCCTGATGAGCCAAAAGTCAATTGGTCTGGCTTGGCTTTTGCTAACTCAATTAACTCATGAAGATTGTTAACACCTAATTTCTTATTAACAATCAATACATTTGGTGTGCTTGCTAGAAAACTAATGGGCGTGAAATCTTTCACAGGATCGTACGAGATTTTTTCATAGAGCGCACCATTAATCGCATGAATGCCTACTGTACCAATCAATAAGGTGTAGCCATCGGGATCACTCTTAGCAACCAAGTCAGCGCCAATATTGCCCCCATAGCCCGGGCGATTCTCGACCAACACTGGCACACCTAAATTTTGCTGCCAACTTTCAGCCAAAACACGGGCCAATATATCTGGTGCACCACCGGGCGTAAAGGTTACGATGATACGAATTGGCTGCTTAGGCCAAGTCGTATTTTTCTGCGGCGATCCCTGCGCGTGGGCTAAGGCTCCCGCAGCCCAGAAGGCAAAAAAAAGAAGGGGGCCCTTAACTACCCTTAAGAATTGCATGCTTGATATGCGAAGGACTAGACCGGGTGGTCTAAGTTAGAAACCAAAGCGAGAGCGTAGCCATAGCCAGCCCTCATACTTCACTGGGTCGTCAGCACAGGGGCCGAGACCGCATTCCAATAATGTAGATACGAGATTACCCAACACCAAGAGAATGAAAGCAATAACTAGCGCATTTGCAAACCAAGAGCGTGAACGAACTTCACGGTTAGGAAGCATTAATAGAACCGCTAAGCCCATTAATAAGCCTGTATACCCAACATAAGCCCAAGTATAAAAATGCAACTCTAAAAATGTTTTTCCGAATCCTGTGTCACCCGGCAGAATATGCAAGAACACCTGACGAAGAGAAACCATCATTCCGACCAGGCCACCAATGATGCCCCATCCGTAGTGAGATGAATAAGCACCACAGCGAATATTGAGCACCAAAGCAAAACCAATAATCACAAATCCAACGCGCTGCATTAAGCACAAAGGACAAGGCAGCTCACCAAAGTAGAGTTGATCTACAAAGGCGTAAGACAACATGCCAACAACAGCTAGTAATGCAAGCTGATTACCAAGTGCCGCCAGAGAAGGAAAAGAATGTCTGCTCACAGTCAATTACAAACTGATGTTGAGATGGTCGGTTGCATGAAAGCGGAACCACACCAAAAGAATGGCAACGGTAATCGCCAAAACTGTCAAACCCGCCAGACGCTTCTCAAACCAGACTAAAACTAGTCCGATAAAAGCCGTCAGAAAAGGTAGAAACATATACATAAGGGAATTCTAGCGCAGGACTCTTAGTGTGGGGGTAATTCTATAAATTCAGGGCTTTGGGAAAGGTCTTTTGTATAGAATGGCCTCATGACTACCAGTGCCTCCCCGCCCTCCTTAGATCTACAGATTAATGGGCATATTGCAGGGCTTACTTTTAATAACCCCGCCGCCCGGAATGCGCTTACTTGGTCGATGTATGAGGAACTCAAAAGGATTTGCGACTCCCTGGCCAAGGATCCTAAAATTCGAGTGGTTATATTTCGAGGGGCAGGAGATAAAGCATTTGTCTCTGGAAGTGACATTCAGCAGTTTGTCGACCTCAAAGAAAATGAAGCGTATGAAGTTGCGGTGGATCACATCTTCTCTTCTTTGCAACAATTACCCATGCCGACAATTGCCATGATTGAGGGTCTAGCAGTCGGCAGTGGTCTATTGATGGCAACTGCATGCGACTTTCGGATCTCGACGCCAAATGCGCGTTTTGGTATACCGGTAGCAAAGACCTTAGGAAATTGTTTATCGCCAAGCAATCTGTCTTGGATCGCAGCGCATCTTGGAGTTCCGACAGTGAAGAGGATGCTTCTCACTGCAGAACTCATTGAGGCGCCGCAATTATTGGCATCAGGATACTTGCATCAAACGGCAGAAGTTGCCGAGATTGTTTCCGCAACACATGCACTAGCGCAAAAGTTATCTGCATTGGCGCCAATCACGCAAAAAGCGAGCAAACTTACATTGGCACGCATACTCCAAAGCAATCTTCCGGATTGCACAGATCTGATGCGGGAAACCTATAACAGCAAAGACTTTAGAGAGGGTGTGAACGCCTTCATAGAAGGTCGCCCACCCCAGTGGATTGGAAAATAAGAAGTGCTACTGGATTAGCCCTTAGAGTTTAAAAACTCCACCACGGTTTTCACAAACTGATCTGGCACTTCAACATGAGGTACGTGCCCCACATTCTCAATTGGAACTAGCTTTGCATTCGGAATAGCTGCTTGCGCCTTCTTACCCAGCTCTGGAAAGTTACCCAATGTCTTGACTGCCTCCGGTGGCGCAAAGCGTCGACCAAACACCGTACGGTCTTTTTGACCAATCACCAATAACACTGGCATCTTCAATTGTGGCAAATCATTAACCACTGGTTTTTCAGCAATCATTTGATAAGTTAATACAGAGGTCTTTGCATAGGCCGGATAGTCGGGACCTTTTTGTACACGCACGTAGACCTCTATAAACTGTTCATAACTGGGTTGCCAGTTTGGGAAATAACTTTGCAGAAAACGGCGATAGCTCGCTTCAGTTTGAGCCATCTCTAGCTTGAGCAATTCATCATTTTGCTGTGGTGGGATGTCCCTACTGTAATCCTCGAGACCTAGCGGATTTTCTAATACCAGCTTTTGAACAGTCTGCGGATATAGACGTGAGAAACGAATGCCCACCATTCCACCCATCGAATTAGCAATCACGGAGACTCGCTGGATATTGAGAGATTTCAATAAAGCTTGCGTATTGGCAACCAGATCATCAAAGTGATAGGCCACATCTGGCTTGGAAGACTTGCCAAAGCCAATCTGATCTGGTGCAATCACGCGATAGCCAGCCTTAGAGAGACCCGCAATCGTTGGCGCCCAGTAATCACTGGAGAAGTTCTTTCCATGAAATAAAATGACTACGCCCTTTTGCTTACCTAAGGCAGCAACATCCATATACATCATGCTTGCTGACTGCCCCTGCAAAGAAGTTTTAAATTCTTTGAGTGGGTATGGATAAGGCCATTTACTGATTCGCAAATCTAAAGGAGCTGCATCGGCATAAAGGCTGGCAGATGGAGTTGACGAGGCCTTCTCAGTGCTGGCGCAGGCAACCAAAAAAATGGGTGCGGCTATCGTTACACCAACCAGCAATATTTTCTTGAGAAAGCTTGTCATCAATCCAACTTTCTTTTTCATTTAGAGAATTTTCGTTTTGAGATTGGATAGACCGGCAACACTACCCTCTAAGACATCACCCTTTTTCACCGGACCAACGCCTGCTGGAGTGCCAGAGAAAATCAAGTCGCCTGGCTCCAAAGTGAACAGAGTGGATAAATAGGCAATCGTGTCAGGAACATTCCAAATCAACTGATTGAGATCGCCCTCTTGACGAACCTCGCCATTTACTAAGAGCTTAACAGCGCCTTGCGCAGGATGACCACACTGACTCACTGGCGTGATCTCACCACAAGGAGCAGATTGATCAAATGCTTTGCCAGTATCCCAAGGACGCCCCATCTTTTTAGCTTCGCCTTGCAGATCGCGCCTGGTCATATCCAAGCCAACTCCGTAACCATAAACATGCTCTAAGGCTTTATCTGCAGAAATATTTGCGCCACCTTTACCAATGGCAACCACCATTTCAATTTCGTGATGAACATCCTTCGACAAACTTGGATATGCCATATCTTTTCCATCAGTCACAATTGAATTAGCGGGCTTCATAAAAAAGAACGGTGGCTCACGATCGGGATCATGCCCCATCTCGCGTGCATGATCTGCGTAGTTTCTACCAACACAGTAAATACGATTCACGGCAAAGCGACGCGTATCGCCAGTCACAGGCAAGGAAATTACTGCCGGGGGATCAATGACAAATGCTGAAGACATAAAAACCTTTCGAGGAATTTTGATGAATGAGTACTTTATTTCTGATGTTTAGAAGTATGACGCAATTTCAGCAATAAGATGCTAAGCGCCAAAGCAAAGGTCAGGGCATTGGCCAAGATGAGGGGCCACTTCTCAATAATGAGGCCATAAACCAGCCATAGACCGACTCCCGCGGTAAATAAGGAGTACATCCCCAAGGAAATCCCCGAGAGGTCTCTGGTACGCCAGGACTGAATTGCCTGGGGTAAAAAGGCAATGGTCGTCAAGAATGCAGCGCAATATCCAATAATCTCGATTAGATGGGGCTCTAGGTTCATTTCTTCATTGTAATAAGGGAAATTTACAGTTCATTGACGCAGCGCATGAATTTTTAATCTGTAGATAATAGAAAATCGTAACTCAACCCACCATTAAAAATACAAAATGAGACAACATCTAATTCGAGGCCTTGGCCTACTCCTTTGCGGTAGCTTGATCAGCACTCCACTGGTAGCGCAAACCAATAATTCCGCGATTAAAAATTATCCGGATAAGCCCATTAAGCTAGTCATTCCATACCCACCTGGTGGTGCTACTGATGTGATTGGGCGCATCATGGCACAAGAACTATCTAAGTCACTAAATCAGCAAGTAGTTCCTGATAATCGCGCAGGCGATAGCGGCAATATTGGCGCGGACATGGTTGCAAAGTCCCCTGCGGATGGCTATACCCTCTTAATGGGCGCCCTCACATCTCACTCGATCAATGCCAATCTTGATAAAGATAAGATTAGATACAACCTTGAAAAAGATTTCACACCAGTTGACGTGGTAGGAGTAGTGCCTCTGGTATTTGTAGTGAATCCTTCAGTCCCTGTAAAGAATATGAAAGAGTTCATTGCTTACGCAAAAGCGAATCCAGGCAAACTTACTTTCGCCTCATCTGGAGCTGGCGCCCCACAACGCCTTGCAATGGAAATGTTTCGCTATCAACTTGGTTTAGATCTATTGCATGTACCTTATAAAGGTAGCGGCCCCGCTATGACTGATCTAGTAGGCGGTCAAGTGCTCACGATGTCTGAAACAGTTCCAGCAGCCCTGCAATTTATTCAAGCAGGTCAATTAAGACCTCTAGCTGTAACAACCGCTAAACGCATTAGTCAATTACCAGATGTTCCTACCGTAACCGAAGCCACCGGCCTGCCTAACTTTGATGTAGTGAGTATGTTTGGTATTTTGGCTCCAGCAGGAACGCCTAAGCCGATCATTGACAAACTCAGTGGTGACATCAAAATTATTTTGCAGCGTCCTGAAGTGCAGGAGCGCATGTTGGCAGCTGGCGTTTATGTGAACTACCTTTCGCCCGCGGATTCTAGCAAGCGAATTTCACGTGAAATGACTATGTGGAGCAAAGTCATTAAAGATGCAAACGTAAAAGCAGATTGAACGCTTACCACTCTCAAATGCGATAAGGGGTTTCTTTGAGACCCCTTATTTCTTAATGACCTTACCTCATTCAATTATTTCGGACTCTTTCCTTGCGATGATCTAATTCGTTTTGGGAGGCAATAAAAATGCTGCAACTGCAGCAAAAATTCTCAAATACCCGCCATAAAGAACTTGAATCGCCATAACTTGCTAAGCTCGTTTTTTGAATGATTTAATTCATATAAACTCTTCCCACCAATACTCAGTTATTACTAAAACTATGCAAAATTCTGCATTACTCCAATTCTGCTATTACCTGGAGAGCACTCCTCTCAATGCAGCAATACAAAATAATTTCTGGGTAGTGCCCTTTTTGCAGAGCATCCATATTCTAGCTATAGCGTCCATTCTGGTAGGCGCCCTTCTGATCAATCTCAGAATCTTAGGTATTCACGGGCAAAGTGAACCAATTGCAGCTGTAATTAATCGATATCAGTCTTTAATCTGGCTTGCACTTCCAGTGCTACTGATTACCGGCTGCATCATGATCGTAGGAGAACCCGCAAGATCTTTAACCAATCCAGCCTTTCAACTAAAAATGCTGATGTTGCTTGTGGTGATCATGATCACCCTACTGTTTCAGAAAAAGTGGCATAGCAATAACTCTTTTACTCCAGTAAATACTGCAAACCGTTTGCTGGCAATTTTGTCGCTAGCTTTGTGGGTTGGCATTGTTGCTGCTGGCCGCTGGATTGCCTACGCCTAATCAAAAATTCATAACAATTAATTACAAAAAGATATGAACGACATTCTGATTTTCATTTATAGCAATCCCCTAGCGCAAACGATTCGCGAAAATGAATTACTATTTCCCTGGATTGAAGCCATCCATGTTCTTGCAGTCACATTGGTCATTGGCTCAATTGCATTGGTGGATCTGCGCTTGATTGGGGTACGCGCGTTAAATCGAGCAATTAGCAATATCAGCAAAGAGCTTCTGCCGATTACCTGGATGGCTTTTTTAGCTGCCGCTATTACAGGCGCGATTCTTTTCACCTCGAATGCGCTAAGTTATAGTCAAAATTTTTACTTCATCTCTAAAATTATTTTACTTGGCTTGGCAGGCATCAATATGATGTGCTTTCAATTTATTATTGGCAAAAATCTTGATAGCTGGAATCACTACCAACAATTGCCAATAGCGGCCCGAAGTGCCGGAGCCATTTCACTAACGCTTTGGATAAGTATTATTTTTTGCGGTCGCTGGATTGGCTTTACGCTCGAACTAGTATCAGCAACATCATGAATAAAAAAAGAGGGGATATGAAAAGAAAACTAATCTGTCTATTAATGGCTGCGGGTTTAGGAATAGGCCTTGCACAAAATACAGTGGCCCAATCAACCAAGCCTATCATCAATCCCCCACCTACGGCTAAAGACTGGGGCAACCTTGCTAAGCTGCCTGATTGGAGTGGCGTGTGGAATCCTAAAATCTCGGATCAAGATAAACAAGCCAAAACCAATATGCCACCTTGGACCCCCGCCGCCAACGAACTCATTCAATTTCAACTGGCTGAGGAAAAGGCTGGGAGACCCCCTCCACTCTTCGTGAATTGCCTGCCTGAAGCGATGCCTGCGTGGATGTTGGTTACCCATAACGCAATGGAAATCCTTTTTACGCCAGGCAGAGTGACCTTGCTTGGTGAGTCTGATGGCAATCGTTTGCGACGTATCTATACCGATGGTCGCCCCCATCCGGAAGATCCAGACCCGACTTTTCATGGCCACTCTATTGGTAAGTGGGAGGGCGATACGCTTGTGGTGGATACGGTAGGCGTAGTGCCTCAGGCTTATATTGCTATCAGCGAAGCTGCCGGCGTTCCCAATAATGGTGATATGCGCATCATCGAACGAATTCATTTAGCGGGTAAAGATGAATTGCATGACGATATTGAGATCATTGCCCCCAATGTGCTAACCAAGCCCTGGAAAACAACCCGTATTTATTTCCGTCAACGCGCTCGTAAATTCGATATTGTCGAAGGAGTTTGTTTAGAGGGCTCTTTTGCTCCAGGAAAAGATAATCGCGGTAATGATATTTACGTTCCCGTTCAATACGATGTGGGCGGCAATCGCATTCCACCCCAATAATTTATATCTAGGTCACATCAAGGAGATAGTATTTTGAAACTCACCACATTCACAAGAGTAGCCTCATTCGCTATTGCATTATCAGTGTCAGCCCTAGCGTTTGCACACCATGCCACCACCATGTTTGATAGAGATAAAGTATTTACTATCACTGGGGTAGTTAAAGAAGTTCAGTGGACCAACCCACACGTTGGCATATTTGTAACTGGCACACTCAAGGATGGCGATGCACCTGCCCTTTGGATACTCGAAGTTTCAAGTCCGGGAAATCTGACTCGTGCAGGCGGCTGGACTAGAAACGCTGTAAAAGCAGGAGATAAAGTATCAGTGGAATTTTGGCCATTACGCAACGGCAATAAAGGTGGATACCTTAAGAAAGTAACGCTAACTGATACCGGAAAGTTCTACACTGCTGATATTCGCGCTCAAGAAAGCCCTAACCTAGAAGAACGCGAGCAGAAATAGTTTGTTTTAAATTTAATTTAATGGAATGGAAAAAATCGCTTTAAGCGTTAATGAGTCCGTACTGTTAGAGAAGCCCTTACCCACCCCAGCCTGAAAAGAAAGTGGTTTGCCATCGTAGTACATCATCAGGAAACCCAATTGTTGGGTGTTTTGATAGTTGATAGGCTGACCAAGTTGATTCAGGTTGGAGTAATACTCCACCCCGAGCGCTAACTCAGGCGTTACCTCTCTAGATAAGCGAGTAGCCGTAGAAAAATATGGTGACTGATGCACGTAGGGCTGGGAGAGCGGCATGTCCACAATAGGGTTAAATGAGAAAAGCCACTCATCAAAATGCTTGCCAATAATAAAACGCATTTCACCGTTGTATCTAGACTCATCAAACTGGGGTTGTACGTTAGATAACTCTAGATTTGCGCCTGCGAAAAAGGAGTCGCCTTTATCTTCGCGAATTGGCAACCATTTCATACGCACTTTGGTTGCCGCATACTGAAACTTGTTGTCATAGTTCACATAAGAGATATACAAACCTGCTTCGAGATCATGGCCTAAGCCATAGGCAAACTCAGGAGTCACTCGTACACCGTTATTGCTCATCACCTCACCCGGATAGGAGGGACTTTGAATGCCTCGGGGAGTACTGTTTAAATGCACCTCAAGACTGGCTTCACCCTTGGCATTAATTTCGTCGTCGTAAACCTGAATTTCATCCTGCAGGACCGCCATGCTGACCGATGGCAGCAGCAGTAAGGATACTGACACTAATCCCTGTAAAAAGGCTTTGGCGAGGGAGTGGGCTTGCATCTGCATGATGCAAGAGTTTAACAATGATTACGGTTTTTTGACGCGCTCACTCCAAAGCTGCCATGGGCGTCCAATGGTCTTCTCAATGGTTTCCTGCGCAGTAACAGCTTCGCCGGGGGTAAGGTATTGCACCTGACCCATCTTCATTGCCTCAGACTGAATGCTTGCATTTTGAATTGCATACACCGTTCTAAAGACTGCCTTCTTAATGGAGTCTGCCCCTGAAGCATATCCATGGCCCCGCATCAAAACAAAATACTGCAAACCCATAGTTTTAGATAGGGCATCACCTAGCTCAACATTACTAATAAACATATCCGTATCTGGATTGGGCTTAGCAAAATTGCGGATCTCAAAAATAGGCGCGCCATCCCCTAAGAATGCACTCATGTGATACACAGGTTTGAGAGTGGTACCTGTAAGTCCATATGGCAGTATGGGTGCAGCATGACCATGGATTACCGAATTAATATCGGGGCGATTTTTTAGAACACCACTATGAATATATCTCTCACCATAAGCCACTCGTGTATCGCCATTTAAAGCTTTGCCATTCATATCGAATTCCATGATGTCTTCAATTTTGACAACTGATGGCGCGACACTTCTTGCCAGAAAGAATGTATTAGGATTAGCTGGGTTACGAACACTAATATGGCCATAGCCATCAACAGCATTTTGGTCATACAAAATATGATTCGCAAGAACAAGTTCTTCAACAGCTGTCTTGACTGCCATATTTTGATCCATCTGCTCCTGAACGGTTGCAGCATGTGCCTGAGTAAAAAGCAATGCAAACAAAGGGGAAAGTAATTGTTTTTTCATTATTCAACCTTGCCAATCTTTTTAACAACCTCGCCCATCTGAGCCGATTCCTTATCCCAGTAAGCCTTAAATTCAGGCGCATCCATATATTGAATTGGACTTCCTGCCCCATTGATCACAGCCCGCACTCGCTCATCATTGGCAGCCTGTTTAGCAGCCTCACGTAACTTATTGGTGATGTAATCAGGGGTTGCGCTGGGTACAAACAAACCAGCCCATTGAGAGAACTCGATCTTGACGCCCATTTCTTTAAAGCTAGGCACCTCAGGCATGCTGGCCAACCTACCATCACCCCAATGAGC
>CANBSM010000025.1 GCA_947372155.1 Burkholderiaceae bacterium | reverse complement strand
AAGGCTTAAAACATGACCGTCGAGTCGATTTCATTTGGCAAGGGCTCAAGCAGATTGATGATGAACTCAAGCAACTGGGCGGAGGCCTGATTGTGCGCTTTGGCAAGCCCACCGAATGCATTCCAAAAATCGCTAAAGAGCTCGGTGTTGAAACCGTTTTCACCAACCACGACTATGAACCCTCTGCGATTGCCAGAGATGAAATTATTAAAAATTCATTAGAAAAACTTGGTATTCAATTCGAAAGCTTCAAGGACCAGGTAATTTTTGAAAAGAAAGAAATTCTCACAAACTCCAATACCGTCTTTTCCATCTTCACGCCTTATAAAAATAATTGGCTAAAGACACTTCAAGAAAAAGATCTCGCTAGCTACGAGTGCAACCCTAAACCAGGGCAACTAGCCTCCATTCCTAAAAAATTAGATCTGCCATTTCCATCCCTAGAATCTATGGGCTTTTGCCCTACTGGTATCGAAACCTACTTACCGCCAGGATCAGCGGGGGGGCAAGCCTTTCTGGAGGACTTTCTGTCCCGCATTGATCAATACCAAATTGGTAGAGACTTTCCGGCCATCAAGGGGGTAAGCTACCTTTCTACCCATCTTCGCTTTGGCATGCTTTCTATTCGAGGCTTGGTTCGCGAAGCTCATCGTCGCATGCTTGCCGGCAGCATGGGTGCCACAATCTGGTTAAGTGAGCTGATTTGGCGTGATTTTTATTTCATGATTCTTGCCAATCACCCACGACTGGCAAAAGGCGCATCATTTAAACCCGACTATGACAATATTGCTTGGGAGAGCGGCGCTAACGCTAAGAAATTATTTGCCGCTTGGTGCGAAGGAAAAACGGGTTATCCGCTGGTTGACGCAGCAATGCATCAACTCAATCAAAGTGGCTACATGCATAATCGTTTGCGTATGGTTGTAGCCAGCTTTTTAACTAAAGATTTAGGGATTGATTGGCGCTGGGGCGAAGCCTATTTTGCGCAGCACCTTAATGACTTTGAGCTTTCTTCAAATAACGGTGGCTGGCAATGGGCCTCTTCATCGGGATGTGATGCCCAACCCTATTTCAGGATCTTCAATCCCATTACACAGTCAGAAAAGTTTGATCCAGAAGGCAAATTCATCAAACGCTATCTCCCACAACTCGAAAAGCTCTCTAAAAAGTCCGTTCATGCCCCGTGGAAAGCTGGCCATATAGAACTAGAGGCAGCAGGAATCAGCCTTGGAAGAGATTATCCTCTGCCCGTAGTTGATCATGATGAAGCGCGCAAAAAGACTTTAGTGCGATATAGCGTTGTGAAAAAAATTGCTTAGCGACAGCGATATCCCCTTGTTTCCGCTTTAAGATTAGACATGAGCAAGATCTATGCCATAGGTGACGTCCAAGGCTGCGCCCCTTCCTTAAAAGCCTTAATCAAAAAGCTCCCGCCGAAATCCAAAATGATTTTTCTGGGAGACTTAGTCAATCGCGGCCCAGACTCCCTAGGCGCATTACGCCACCTAAAAACCCTACAAGAGTCTGGACGCGCTGAGTGCATCTTAGGCAATCATGACTTACACCTTCTTGCAATTGATGCTGGCCTTCGAAAAACTAAAGGGCTAGATACCGTTGAGCCTATTTTGCATGCCCCCGATCGTGCAGAGCTGATTGACTGGATTCGAAATCGCCCGATGGCGCTCAGTAATGGCAAGGTGCTTACTGTTCATGCAGGCGCATTGCCACAATGGGACTTACAACAAACCATTGAATGCGCTCAAGAAGTTGAAAAGGTATTGCGTAGCAAATCTTATAAAACGTTTTTAGCCAATATGTATGGCAATACTCCCAATAAATGGAGCAACTCCCTCAAGGGCTATGAGCGTCTACGCGTTATCACCAATGCATTAACGAGAATGCGTTTTTGTAGCCCAACCGGGCAAATGGAGTTTGATAGCAAAGAAGGTTTAGAGGATGGTCCTAAGGGTTATACCCCCTGGTTTATGGCGCCCAATAGAAAAACGACAGACACCTTAATTTACTTTGGTCATTGGTCCACATTGGGCTTGCTGCGTAAACACAATGTCATTGGCCTAGATACTGGCTGCGTTTGGGGCGGAAAACTGACCGCCCTTGAAATCGCAGACTCCAATAAAGACAGCAAGAAATTAGAAATCATTCAAGCAGATGGCTACGACCATCCGCTACGAATGTAAACCCAAAAATAAGTATTAGAGCTTCTTAAATGAAGTTTCTGCAGCAGCAATGATCTCGTCAAGAACAGCGTTGTCATGCGTAATAGAAGTAAAGCCAGCCTCATAAGCAGACGGCGCTAAATACACACCTTGATCCAGCATCAAGTGGAAAAACTTCTTAAAGGCATCAATATTTGTTTTGGTCACAGCCTCATATGAAGCAGGAACGTGATCGGCAAAGTAAAAACCAAACATGCCGCCTACGCTATCTACTGCAAAAGGAATGTTATTTTTATCGGCAGCAGCCTTTAAACCAGCCATGAGCTTTTCAGTTTGGCCCGTTAGGCATTCATAGAAACCTTCTCTAGAAATAATCTCCAGAGTCTTTAAACCTGCTGCTACAGCTACTGGATTTCCGGAAAGCGTACCTGCTTGATACACATTACCTAGAGGTGCAAGCTTAGACATTATTTCTTTCTTGCCCCCGAAAGCCGCCATAGGCATACCACCGCCCATCACCTTACCCAGGCAAGTGAGATCTGGAGTGATGCCTTGTAATGACTGTGCGCCGCCTAAAGCAACTCTAAATCCAGTCATCACTTCATCATAGATCAGAACAGCACCATGCTTGCTAGTCAGGCTTCGAATAGCGGATAAGAATTCTTTTGAAGGTTGAATCAAATTCATATTGCCAGCGATTGGCTCGATGATGACCGCAGCAATTTGATCGCCCTGCTTTTTGAACACTTCCTCAATCGCAGCAACATCGTTGTAAGGCAACACCAGAGTATGCTTAACCAAATCTTGCGGAACGCCACCGGAAGATGGTGCATTTTGCGTAGAATCAGCAAAAGTAAGTAAGCCTGAGCCAGCCTTTACCAATAAGCTATCAGCGTGACCGTGATAGCAACCCTCAAACTTAATAATTAAGTCACGGCCGGTATAGCCTCGCGCCAGACGCAGAGCACTCATCGTCGCCTCTGTTCCGCTAGATACCATGCGTACTTGTTCAACGCTAGGCATGAGCGCGCAGATACGCTCAGCTAATTCAATCTCACCTTCGGTAGGTGCGCCATAACTAAAACTAGTTTCAGCGGCCTTTTGCACCGCAGCGACCACCTCAGGATTGGCATGACCCACAATCATTGGACCCCAAGACATGATCAAATCGATGTAGCGCTGATTATTCGCATCCCAGAAGTAAGGACCCTTGGCTTTAGTAACAAAACGTGGGGTGCCGCCCACTTGACGAAAAGCCCTTACTGGGGAATTGACTCCTCCAGGAATTGTCTTTTGTGCACGCTCAAACAGCGCTTCGTTTTGATCTACTTTTGCCATCATTATTTTTTTATTTAAATTGCCATCATTTCAAAATCTTCTTTGCGAGCACCGCACTCTGGGCAAGTCCAGTTCATTGGCACGTCTTTCCAAAGCGTTCCCGGTGCAATACCCTCATCAGGCAAACCAGCAGCTTCGTCATAAACCCAGCCGCAGATCAAACACATATACGTTTTAAATTCCATTTCCTTGCACTCCGATTTTCTTAGATATCTCTTACGCTTTATAGAAGCTTCTTGTCTTATTTTAAGGTTTTATGAACACTTCAAGCTGGTCGCTTAGCGTGCATCTCAAACTTGAATAAACGGCACTCAAGCGGGCCATTAAACAGCGGCGTACGCTTGGATTCTTTAATGCGTAATTGTCCTGGCAGGGCCATATCTGCAGTAAGTACGAATATATTCCACCCGCCAAAATCATCTTTAAGATGCTGTCCAAATTGACGCAAAAACTCAACAAACTTCGGGTCTTGCTCTTCCTGAGCCTGTAGCTTTTTCAATGACTCACGACTAGAGCGTTTGGCACTTTGACGGCCTGTCTCTAGGTTCAACTCAAAGCGGCTATCTGGTTCATCATCATGCACATCCTGACTAGAAGCGCGCTCCTGACCGCGACCACCCTTAATTACCAATCGCTCGCCATAAGGGGGATTTAATAACATCACACCTTCGTTGATGCTACCTGGCGGCTTAGCAGCCAAGGCATCAATCTGCCTAACTACAGGTTGATCTGGTAATTGTGCTCTTTGCCAGTTACCTTTAAACATCGATACTAATTTTTCATTAATATCGCCGCCAGTAATTTTTAAGGCATCAACGCCAGAATATTGCTTACGTTTTTCCAGCATCAACGCAAGCGCTGCTTCTTTCAAATCTACCCACCGCTTATGCTCAGCAGACTCATTGAATGGCTTTAGCCTCTGAAAACCGAAGCCATGAGCAGAGGTTACCAATGGGCGGTATGCCAAGCGACTTGGTTTAGCATCATCGCCGTACATTCCGGCACGGATCGCGCCAGGCGGGATGGACAAAGCCATCTGGGCAGCTTCAATCAAGAAGGTGCCGCTACCGCACATCGGATCAAATAAAGCTTGGCCAGGCTTCCAGGCGGTAAAAGACAAAATGCCTGCAGCTAAATTTTCCTTTAAAGGCGCATCACCCTTTTCATCTCGCCAGCCCCGCTTAAACAGCGCCTCACCAGAGGTATCCAAATAAATCGTCACTTGAGTTGCAGTTAAATGCGCTTGCACTCGCACATCTGGAAAAGCGGTATCAATACTAGGCCGATCTCCCGTCACATCGCGCAAACGGTCAACAATGGCATCTTTAATTTTGAGAGTTGCAAAATTTAAACTTTTTAACGGAGATCGATGGGCTGTTACATCAACCCGTAAAGTTTGCTTGGAAGTAAACCACTCTTCCCACGCTAAGCCACTCGCTAACTTATAGAGATCCTCTTCTTGCCTATAAGGCGCTTGCGCCATTTGCAATAGAACCCGACTCGCAATACGCGAATGCAAGTTCAGTGCCATTGCAGCAGCAATTGGTGCAGCTAAACCAACACCACCCGTGGGGCTGGTGGGAGTAGGATCAATCACCCATGCTCCCAAAGCCTTGCATTCTGGGCGTCCAGCAATCTCTGCTAACTCCTGGGCAAGCGGTACTTCTAAACCACCTGGGCAAACAACAAAAAATCTCATGAGGCTAGCAATCTTTAAATGGGAATATTAAAAAACAATGTGTATTGGCTGGTCTTAAGGTTTAAACAATACCAAGGCAACAATAACGACCAGCAAAATTACAGGGACTTCGTTAAACCAACGAAACCAAACACCGGATCGTTTATTGACACCAGCACGGAATTTCTTTAGAAGGCTTAAACAGGCATGGTGGTAACCAACAACTAGGATCACAAAGAACAATTTAGCGTGCATCCAGATGTCACCAGTACCAATGCCAAAATAAAGCCACAGTGTTAAACCTAGCAGTACTGCTGGTACAGCCAAAATAGTCATAAACCGAAAGAGGCGATCGGCCATACCTAAAAGGCGAGCATAAGCCTCAGCGTTCTTCTCTTCAGCCAGGTTTACAAAAATTCTAGGCAGATAAAATAAACCGGCAAACCAGGAGGTAATAAATACGATGTGAAAGGTTTTTACCCAAAGGTAGGCGTTACTCATATGTAGTTTGCTCTATTTTTCTATTTACTTTAAGTACGAATCTCGCCATGACCCATGACCACATACTTCAATGAGGTCAAGCCATCTAGTCCTACAGGTCCACGGGCATGGAGTTTGTCATTCGAGATGCCGATTTCAGCGCCAAGGCCATATTCAAAGCCATCTGCAAAGCGGGTGCTGGCATTGACCATCACGCTAGCACTATCGACCTCACGCAAGAAGCGATCAGCCTGCGCCTTGTTATTGGTAATAATGGCGTCAGTATGTTTACTGCCATATTGTTCAATATGATTCATTGCCTCATCGATATTGGCTACCGTCTTAATCGATAGAATTGGAGCCAAATACTCGGTTTGCCAATCCTCTTCTTTAGCATCAACTAAATTCTGAAACCCATTAGCCTCCAGCGTCTTCCGAGTTAAACCATCTACACGAAGCTCCACGCCTTTATCTTGATAAATCTTGCAAAGGGTTGGCAATACTTGATTGGCAATCTCTTGATTTACCAGGAGGGTTTCCATGGCATTACAAGGAGCGTAACGTTGGGTCTTAGCGTTATCGCACACCTTTACAGCCATTGCCACATCAGCATCAGCATCGATATAGGTATGACAGATGCCGTCTAGGTGTTTAATCATCGGTACGCGTGCTTCTGCCATCAAGCGCGCAATCAGACTCTTACCACCCCGTGGCACGATCACATCAATGTATTGAGTCATCGTAATCATCTCGCCTACAGCGCTACGATCTGTGGTTGCCACCACTTGCACGGCATCCTTAGGCAAGCCTGCGGCAGCCAAACCTTCTTGAATAATCTGAGCCAATAAAGTATTTGAATCGATCGCCTCTGAACCACCACGCAAAATTACTGCATTTCCTGATTTAAGGCACAAAGCAGCGGCATCAATAGTGACATTTGGTCGAGACTCATAAATAATGCCTATCACCCCAAGAGGCACCCGCATTTGACCAATTTCAATTCCGGAAGATTGTTTTTGCAAAGCAGAAATCTTTCCAATCGGGTCATCTAGCGAAACAATTTGCTCTAAACCCAAAGCCATAGTTTCAATCGTTTTAGGAGTCATAGTTAGGCGATCAACAAAAGCGGCATCTTGCCCATTCGCTTTTGCACGCTCAACATCTACTTGATTAACCTTCTGAATTTCAGTAGCCCGCTGACGGACAACCTGAGCGATATGCAATAAAGCCTGATTCTTTTGCTCGCTAGAAGCGCGCGCTATCGCCCGCGATGCGGCACGTGCTCGCATCCCAATATCTTGCATCATTTCTTGAACGGATGAACTCATTTCTTAATCTCTTATTTCTTGTATCTTCTTAATCTTGATTATTTAGCGCAGTAAATTCCCAACCAAACGCAAACCATCCCATGGATCTGCCGGCAACTCAGCCGCATACAAACCCTTTACTTGGCGATCTAAACCAGCTGCAACCTGCATCGCCCTGCGTAGCTTGAGGGGCTGAACCCTTCTCAATGCCGCTGGGTATAAACGCTCTTTATTTCCCCAAATTCGGTTAGCGCGCATCAAATTCTGCACAGACTCGCCCGCATCACTCGCCGCCTTTAATTTAGATAGTATCCGAAGCTCTTCAGTTACGCTCCACAGAATCAACACCAGCGGCTCACCCTCACCTTTTAGACCATCTAGCATGCGATTTAATCTAGCGAGATCTCCAGCTAGCATTGCCTCGGTCAACTCAAAGACGTTATAACGTGCCACTTTGAGAATGGAAGAGCGAATTTGCTCTTCGCTTAATTTTCCAGTGGGGTACAGTAAGCCAAGCTTCAGAATCTCTTGATGGGCTGCAATTAAATTGCCCTCCACTTGATCGGCAATAAATTCAAGGGCGCGCTGACCTTCAGGTCCAGCTTCTACTGCTTGATCTTGGCGCTTGAGTCTTCCAGAAATCCACTGCGGCAAATGACTGCGATCCAAGGAATCAATCTGAATAGCCATCCCTGCATCGTCTAGAGCGCTAAACCATGCAGATGTCTTGGTCTTGCCATCCAAGCGAGGCAACACAATACAGACTACCGTATCCGGACCCTCTGGTCCTGTTGCTTGAGAAGCAATTTGAGCGGCAAATTGTTTTAAAGCATCAGCGCCATCACGCCCAGGTTTACCAGTCGGAATACGGAGCTCAACCCAACGCTTATCGCCAAACAGAGACATTGTTTGCCCAGCACTCAATAGAGCACTCCAATCAAAGCCGCGCTCCTGTAGGAGCACTTCGCGTTCAGTGAAGTTTTGTTTCTTAGCGGCAGATCTCAGTTGATCCATGGCCTCCATCATCAGCAATGGTTCATCGCCACTAAACACATATAGCGGCAACATGACACCACCAGAACTCAAAGACTTGAGGTGCACTTGCAAGGCATCCACTTTAACCATGCCTTAACCTGCCTCTAGAAAGCTCTTGATTGCGGTGCTCTTGCAGCAGCTGCAACGCGGCGCAGGATTTGAATAGCTAAGTCCTTACGCATCAGGGTTAAGAATTGTTGAATCTGAACGTCAGTAGCCAGAACGGTAGACACTGTAAAGTCCATATCCCTAGTCATATAAATCTCAGCCTCAGGAACTACTTCAGCTCCAGCCAAATCAAAAGCCCTAAAGCCAACACGAATATTCAAACGATAGGCAGATACTTGACCATTGGAGTTGTAAGCCAAAATTTCGCGGCCGTTAATGTCGTTGGTAATTTCTAAGATGAGATCTGCATCTTTAGGGTTGATAGCTACTTTGGCATCTGTACCCGTCAAAATTGCGGTTTGCAAATCCGCCCTCAATGGCGGTGATGGATTGCCTGTAATTGCAATCACCTTGTATGGCAAATCCACCATGCCACGCAAACGATAGCCGCAAGCAATCATGCCACTCACTGGTGCCGTAGCAATTAAACCCAATATTGCACGTCGAAGGTGATTTACGCTCATCGCTTTGAATTCTCTAAAAAATTAGGCAACAATATTGACCAAACGACCAGGCACCACAATTACCTTCTTCGGCACACCCCCATTTAATGCTTTTTGTGCAGGCTCGCTTTGCAAAGCCAAAGACTCTACTTGCTCTTTGGTAGCATCTGCAGGCACCTTAATATCACCGCGTAACTTGCCATTAATCTGCAGCATCAAAGTGAGCTCAGTTTGAACTAAGGCCGCCTCATCAACCAAGGGCCAAGGGGCATCCAGCAAAGGACCAAAATTCTTGGCATAAGCCAACTCATTCCACAAGACATGAGTCATGTGAGGAACCACCGGGTAAAGAATGCGCAACAAAATACTTAAACATTCACGCAAAACCGGCGCACTAATGGCGGCATTCTGATCTAACTTTATCGGCTCAAGAATATTGAGCATCTTCATTGCGGCAGAAACCACCGTGTTGTATTGACGACGTTGATAGTCAAAGTTAGCTTGCTTCAAAATCGTATGGACTTCGCGACGCAATTCTTTTTCAGCATCATTCAAATTGACTGGCAAGCTATCAGATGCCTCACGTAAGGCGCTTGCTTGGCTAGTGGAGTACATCCATACCCTGCGCAAGAAGCGAGAGGCGCCATCCACACCGGCACCCGACCACTCAAGCTGTTGCTCTGGAGGGGCAGCAAACATCACAAATAAACGTGCAGTATCTGCGCCGTATTGATCAATCAAAGCCTGAGGATCAACACCGTTATTTTTACTTTTAGACATCTTCTCAACACCACCAATGACAACTGGCGTATTTGAAGCATCACCGATCAACTTAGCACCTTGAGGGCGGCCTTTATCATCAAGATCTAATTCCACATCAAGGGGGTTGAGCCAAGTCTTTTTACCCGAAGCATCTTCGGAGTAATAAGTCTCATTAAGAACCATGCCTTGCGTCAGTAAATTTTGGAATGGCTCATCAAAAGTAATGAGATTGAGGTCGCGCATGACCTTAGTCCAAAAGCGCGCATAAAGTAAATGCAAAATCGCATGCTCAATGCCGCCAATGTACTGATCCATTGGCATCCAATATTCATTACGGCCATCGACCATAGTCTTGGCATCAGGTCCGGTATAGCGCATGAAGTACCAAGAGGAATCCACAAAGGTATCCATGGTGTCAGTTTCACGACGCGCAGGCTTGCCACACTTCGGACACTTCACATTCAAAAAGTCAGCACGTTTATTCAGTGGATTGCCACTCCCATCGGGCACGCAATCTTCTGGCAACACTACGGGCAGATCTGCCTCGGGCACAGGTACAGCGCCACAACCTGGATTAATCTCATCACCACAATGAATAATTGGGATTGGCGTACCCCAATAGCGTTGACGAGAGATACCCCAATCGCGTAATCGATAGGTAGTCTTGATTTCACCAATACCGAGCTTTTCTAATTCCGTTGCAACAGCGCTTACTGCCTCATCATGCGATAAGCCATCAAACTGATTACTGTTAAAGCAAATGACATCCTCTTTTTGGGCATACCAATCTTCCCAGCGAGTGGCATTAAACATCGGTGACTCACCCTTAAGTGCAATCACTTGCTTAATTGGCAAGTCATACTTCAACGCAAAAGCAAAATCACGTTCATCATGCGCAGGTACGCCCATTACCGCGCCGTCACCATAAGACATTAATACATAATTACCTACCCAGACGGGTACTGATTCATGCGTCAAAGGATGTGTGACATATAAGCCAGTAAACATCCCCTCTTTTTCTTGGGTAGCTAAATCAGCCTCGATCACACTGCCTGTTTTGCATTTCTCAATGAACGCGGCAAGTGCTGGGTTATTAACGGCTGCTTTAGCAGCTAAAGGATGCTCAGCCGCTACCGCGCAGAATGTAACGCCCATAATGGTGTCCGCACGAGTGGTAAACACATATAACAGGCCGTCTTGAATAAAGTTACCATGGTCATCAGCGATCTCATGCTTAAAAGCAAAACGTACGCCACGACTCTTGCCAATCCAGTTTTGCTGCATCGTCTTAACGCGCTCGGGCCAACCTAAACCATCCAAACCAGAAAGCAATGGTTCTGCATAAGCAGTGATATTGAAGTAGTAACCCGGTATCTCACGCTTTTCAACCAAAGCACCAGAGCGCCAGCCACGACCATCAATCACCTGCTCATTGGCTAAAACGGTTTGATCAATTGGATCCCAGTTCACCACTTGAGTTTTGCGATAGGCAATACCCTTTTCTAACATCTTCAAAAAGAGCCACTGGTTCCAGCGATAGTAATCCGGACTACAGGTTGCTACTTCACGCGACCAATCAATAGCCAAACCCATCGCAGCCATTTGCTTTTTCATATAAGCAATGTTGTCGTACGTCCATTTAGCTGGAGGCACTTTATTCTGAATCGCTGCATTTTCAGCGGGCATACCAAAGGCATCCCAACCCATAGGCATGAGAACGTTATAGCCCTGCATGCGGAGCTGGCGCGCCATCACATCGTTTATGGTGTAGTTACGTACATGCCCCATATGGAGCTTGCCAGATGGATAAGGCAACATTGAGCAGGCGTAGTACTTGGGCTTTTGCTTACCCTGCGCATCAACCGCGTTCTCTGCTACTTGATAGACTTGCGCACGTTCCCAATCAGCTTGCGCTGCCGCTTCAATACTGCGGTAGTCGTAATCCTTACTCATTCTTTGACAACTCTTTTCTTCTATTTTTAATTGATTGACAAATTATTTTCGCAAGCCTAGAACATCTTGCATGTCGAATAAGCCATTACTTTGATTTTGCAAGAAACGTGCAGCGCGCAATGATCCTTGCGCATAAGACTGACGGCTGGAAGACTTATGGCTGATTTCAATCCGTTCGCCATCGCCTGCAAATAAAACCGTGTGATCGCCAACAATATCGCCACCACGAATCGTTGCAAATCCGATTGAGCCTTCTTTACGTTCACCGGTGTGACCTTCGCGTGCATAGACAGCAACATCGTCGAGCTTTTCTCCTAAAGCATCGGCAATCACTTCACCCATCTTGAGAGCAGTGCCGGAAGGGGCATCTACCTTATGCTTGTGATGGGCTTCAATAATCTCAATGTCATACCCTTGATTGAGCATCTTGGCTGCAATTTCTAATAACTTAAATGTGGCATTCACACCAACACTCATATTTGGCGCAAACACAATTGCCACTTTTGCAGAGGCCTTTTTCAAGCTATCAATTTGATCTGCACTAAGACCTGTTGTACCAATAATCATTTTGGTTCCGGTCTTTTCAGCCACGGCCAAATGAGCCATCGTCCCTTCAGGTCTAGTGAAGTCGATTAAAAATTGTGCATTAGCCAAAACCTGAGCTACATCAGATGAAATGAGTACACCAGTCTTTTTGCCCAAGAAGGCGCCAGCGTCCTCGCCCAACTGCGGACAAGCGTTATGTTCAAGCGCGCCCACTAATTGGGCATCAGTTGTATTGAGGACGGCCTCAATCAGCATCTTGCCCATACGACCTGTAGCGCCTGCAATTGCAATCTTCATCATGTGTTTCTTCGCTTCTTATTCAAGTGAGCCAAAAGATAGTTTTGGCATCAATACAAAAGTGATTTCTATTATTTAGAATCCGCTGCCTTTGGCACATCATTTAAAGCGCCAGGTCCTAACTGTGGGGACTGCGCATCAGGCTCTTTTTTCGAGAAACTAAAATAATCCCAAAATGAGCTACTCGTATTAGCCGCAGGAATTGCTGCACCAACTGGTAAGTTATCCGTCTTGCTTGGCACCATCAACTCAGGCTGTTGCAGCGGTGGCGTAACTGGTGGTTTATTTGATCCAGTGATGACATCCCAGAAAGAGCGTTTAGTTTTAGCGTAATTATCGATCTCTGCAACCATCTCCACTTCTGTAGGCAAAGCATCACCTTCAAACTTCACTACTTTATCGCCATCAAAGAACACTGTGACATGACGATCTTTGCCCATGACCTGATTAGCACGCTTAAATTCAAAAATGTAATCCCATCGATTTGCATGGAAGTAACTCGCCAATAATGGAGTCCCTAAAATTTGACGAACTTGTTCGCGTGTCATTCCTAGCTGCAACTTGGAATACTGTTCACTAGAAATGAAGTTGCCCTGCA
>CANBSM010000024.1 GCA_947372155.1 Burkholderiaceae bacterium | reverse complement strand
CTAAGATTGACACAAACAAACCGGGCTTGAAAATAAAGTTGGAAGATGAGTTGAGGAAAGCATTCGCTTTATCTATTTACTTCGGCACCTGGTTCTGCGCGATCACTTTTATGGCTGCAACCGCCCTTGAAGAGAGACCCATTCCCTTGTCTCTCTTTGGTTTTGCATTGATTAAAGCTGCTTTGTCAGCAAAATTTATGTTGATTGCTCAGGCTGTATATCCAATGAAGATTGACAAGGAAAGTGGCATTGTTAAATCGCTTTTTCTAGAATCCATTGTTTACCTAGCAGTTGTTATTGCCTTGAATTACCTTGAAGCCGGAGTCCATGGGCTGATCAATGGAAAAGAATTTATCTCTTCCATGGCAGCCTTTGGAAGCGGTGATCCATTAAGAGTGTTTGCCATGTCGATTGTGTATTGGTTAATTGTTTGGCCTTACTTAATTTTTATGGGGTTCAATATGGTCGTAGGCAATACCGAAACTCTTGCAGTCTTATTTGGTTCCAAAAAATAATTGCCTTATTTGTCTTGCGTGAGAATTTTTTGGCTTTGCCTGTTAGGATTTTTTTGCCAACAGGTTTCTGCTCAAGAAATTGAAGCGCGCGCTTATTCGAATGCACCAATTGGCATTAATTTTGTCACTGGCGGCATTGCACAAGTAAAAAGCGGCGCCTACACACTCACCACCGAAGCAGTAAATCTCACCCGTATTATTGATGTCTTCGGGCAATCAGGCAGGATTAGCCTATTACTTCCTTATGCGCAGCTTTCTGGAACTGGAGCTATTGGCCCACAAAACGTAAATGCCTCTGCTGAAGGTTTGTCGGATCCAGTAGTGAAAATTTCAGCCAATCTTTATGGTGCGCCGGCTTTATCCCTAGACGAATTTAAACACTATCAACAAGATTTAATTATTGGTACCAGTCTTGCTGCATCCATTCCATGGGGAAAATACAACAGCGAACAAATGATTAATGTAGGCGCTAATCGCTCCCTGATTCAGCCCGCAATTGGAGCATCCCAAGCAGTTGGTCCATGGCGTTTAGAGCTGGCAGGCATGGCTACGATCTATACAAGCAATACTAGCTTTCTGGGAAGCAATACGCTTTCTCAAAACCCCATCTACTCATCTGAAGCTCATGTCATTTATTACTTTCAAAATACCGCCTATCTTTCTGCTGATGCTACGTATTTTGTAGGTGGTCAGAAATATGTTAATGGCGCAGCAATCAGTGGCTCACAAGAAAATTGGCGCTTTGGCAGCACCTTCTCCTACCCCATCAATAAACACAATTCGATCCGCCTAACTGGCAGCAAAGGGGCGTATTCCAATACCAATACGGATTACACAGCACTAGGGATCTCTTGGCAGTACCGCTGGGGTGGCGGACTATAGGTAGGTAGGCTATTCCATCGCTACAATGAAGCCAAAGAACATTAAAAAGAAATGCGAGACAATCATGAGCAATAAACCAAAAGACCCTACAGAGAGCGGTTTGCGCAAAGGCTTAACTAGCTATGGCGACAAAGGATTCTCTTTATTTTTACGCAAAGCGTTTATTAAAGGCGCTGGATATACCAATAGCGCTTTAGATCGCCCGGTCATTGGCATCATCAATACTGGAAGTGCATACAACCCCTGTCATGGCAATATGCCCCAACTCCTAGAAGCGGTAAAGCGCGGTGTCATGTTAGCCGGTGGTTTGCCGATGGAATTTCCAACAATTTCCATTCATGAAAGTTTTGCCGCTCCAACAAGTATGTATTTGCGCAACTTGATGTCTATGGATACTGAAGAGATGTTACGTGCACAGCCAATGGATGCAGTGGTGATGATTGGTGGTTGCGATAAAACTGTTCCTGCACAAATGATGGGCGCCGCTTCTGCAGGCTTACCCGCTATTCAACTCATCACTGGCTCAATGCTAACCGGCTCACATCGCAGCGAACGTGTTGGTGCATGTACCGATTGTCGTCGTTACTGGGGGAAATTCCGCGCTGGCGAAATTGATGAGGTTGAAAAAGATGAAGTGAATGATCAATTGGTCGCCAGCGTTGGTACTTGCTCAGTCATGGGTACCGCTAGCACAATGGCTTGTATCTCTGAAGCTCTTGGCATGACTGTTCCGGGTGGTGCAACACCTCCAGCAGTGACTGCCGATCGTATTCGCATTGCCGAAGAAACCGGTACTTGCGCTGTAAAGATGGCCAAAGAAGGTCTAACGATTGATAAAGTGCTAACAGCAGATGCATTTGAAAATGCGATGCGTGTTTTGCTGGCGATTGGCGGATCAACCAATGGCATTGTTCACTTAGCCGCTATTGCGGGTCGTATGGGCCTCGAGATTGATTTAGACGCACTCGATAAGATGGGTGATGAAACCCCAGTTCTGGTTGATCTAAAACCCTCTGGTGATCACTACATGGAAAACTTCCATGATGCTGGTGGTATGACTACCCTACTTCGTGAACTGAAGCCCCTACTGAAGCTCGATGCCATGACAGTCTCAGGTAGAACGCTTGGAGAAGAAATTGATGCCGCACCACCAAGCTTCAAACAAGATGTTGTACGCCCTTTTAATAAACCGATTTATCCACGCGGCAGTATTGCCGTCTTACACGGCAATCTTGCACCTGGTGGGGCTATCATCAAACAGTCTGCTGCCAATGAAAAGTTGATGGAGCATGAAGGCCGGGCCGTAGTGTTTGAAGATGCCGCTGATTTAGCCAATCGAATTGATAGCCCAGACTTAGATGTCACCGCCGAGGATATTTTGGTACTTAAAAATATTGGTCCTAAAGGTGCTCCAGGCATGCCAGAGGCTGGTTACATTCCTATTCCAATGAAATTGGCACGAGCTGGCGTCAAAGATATTGTGCGCATTTCTGATGGACGTATGAGCGGCACTGCCTTTGGTACGATTGTGCTGCACGTGACTCCTGAATCGGCCATCGGCGGCCCTTTAGCGCAAGTTCACAACGGCGATCGCATTCGTTTAAGCGTGAAGAATCGTGAAATTAGCCTTTTAATTTCAGATGAAGAACTTGCTAAACGCATGAAAGACAATCCCATCACCTCACCTACCGCTGAACGTGGCTACAAGAAATTGTTCTTAGATACCGTAACTCAAGCAGATCAAGGTGTGGACTTTGATTTTTTGAGAGCAGTCAAAATGGTTGGCAAGACTCCGTCCTCTAAGTAGAAATTTTTCGTGATCAATGCAAGCCTACTTCGTAGAGGCATGAATCTGTGGCCTCCATTTCTGGGGGCCGGTATCACCGTTGAAAAGATTTCTAAGGATTTTCGCCACGCCAAAGTCAGCCTTAAGCATGGGTTATTGAATCGCAATATTGTCGGGGTCCATTTTGGCGGCAGTCTATTTGCGATGACTGACCCCTTCTTCATGATGATGGTGTCCAAAAATTTGGGTATGGGATATGTTGTTTGGGACCAGGCAGCCAAGATTGAGTTTCTCAAGCCTGGCAAAGGAAAGGTTCATGCCAGTTTTGAAATTACCCAAGAACAACTAGACGACATTGTTACTGCTGCAGAGTCTGGAGATAAGGTCTTAAGAGACTTTGTGGTTGACGTAAAAGATCGCGAAGAAGATGTCGTGGCACGCATTACCAAGACTTTATACATACGCAAGAAGATCAATAAATAAAGTATTAATTTGCATAGGCAGGCGCATCAAGCCGGTGCATCTCACCTTCAATCCAAGCTTCCACTTCCTGCTGTAACTGCTCTTCTGTTTTTCCTTGAACGGAAATCACAGGGCCAATTGAAAGAGTAATCACTCCTGGACGCTTGATAAAAGTATTTCTGGGCCAAATTGCAGCCGAGTTCTGTGCGACCGGGAGAATATCGGTCTGTGTGCTTATGGCAAGCCGCACACCGCCCTTGCGATAGGGCTTAAATGTTCCTCGAGGGGTGCGAGTGCCTTCCGGATAAATTGCAATCCACCTACCCTGCTTTAAAACTACCTTACCTTGCGCAGATACGGCCTCTCTCGCATTCTCTCTATCACCTCGATTGATATGAATCATGCGCAATGACGCCAAAGCCCAGCCAAAAAAAGGGACATAAAGGAGCTCTCTCTTGAAAACGAAACAGAGCTCTTTTGAAAAAGTGGCTGGGTATACAAAGGTCTCCCAAGCCGACTGGTGCTTGCCAAGAAGGATCAATGCCTTATTGGGGTCCTTGGGAATATTTTCTAAGCCCTTAATTTGGGTTTGAATGCCACAAAGCAGAAATAATACTTTTTGGATCAATTGGCACCAAACAACACCCATCTGGTAACGCGTACTTCGATCCGTAAAGGGTATGACCAGAATAATTGCACTGGCAAAGAGGGTGACTGAGGTAAAGCCAAATAAATAGAACAGTAAGGAACGAAGCCAAAGAATCACGATAGTTTTATTGCAAATTAAGAGCTGAAAAGCCTATTTTAAATGATGTGTCTTAATAAAATAGACCCCTCACCATTGGAAATACTCACAAATCCCGCAATTCTCGTCTTAAGATTTTTCCAACGTTGGTTTTTGGCAGATCAGTACGGAAAATAATATGCTTAGGACGCTTATAGTTGGTGAGATTTTCTTTGCAAAATGCCAAGATAGCCTCTTCGGTTAATGATAGATCTTGTTTGACCACGAAGGCCTTTACTGCCTCGCCAGAATCTTCATCAGGCACACCAATGACTGCGCATTCCAGCACACCCGGAACCAAGGAAAGCACTTCTTCAACCTCATTTGGGTACACGTTAAATCCAGATACCAAAATCATATCCTTTTTGCGGTCAACTATCTTTGTAAGGCCATCTGCGTTCATAACACCAATATCGCCTGATTTAAAGTAACCATCAGGCGTCATCACATTTTTGGTTTCTTCTGGCTTATTCCAATAACCAGCCATGACCTGAGGGCCACGAATACAAATCTCACCAGGGGTTCCAAACGGAACCTCGATGCCATCATCTCCTAAGATAATGACTTCTGTGCTGGGTACTGGCAAACCAATATAGCCAGTAAAGCTTTCGATCAATGCCGAATTCACACAAGCTACTGGAGAAGTTTCTGAGAGGCCGTACCCTTCAGCAATGGGAGCACCAGTCATTTCCTGCCATTGGTCAGCAACTACTTTTTGCATTGCCATACCGCCGCCAATGGTGGCTAATATATTAGGAAACTTCACGGAGGCAAACTCAGGTTTATGCATCAGCGCATTAAATAAAGTATTAACCCCAGGGAAGATATTAATATTTGGGTGTTTCTTCAGCAACTTGATAAACCCATCAAAATCACGCGGATTGGGTACTAAAACCAACAGGCCACCCTTGCGCATTCCCAAGACTGCACAAGCTGTTAAAGCAAAGATGTGATACATCGGCAGCGCGCACAAGAAGACTAACTGATCAACTTGTTTGCGTTTTAATCCTGGCTCAAGCCACAGCTCAGTCTGAATAACGTTGGACAGAATATTGCTGTGTAAAAGAATGGCTCCTTTTGATAATCCCGTAGTTCCTCCGGTGTATTGCAAGAAGGCGATATCGTTTAACGTGGTTTTAGGTTTATTCCAATGATGCTGACTGCCCTCACTTAGAGCTGCCAGGAAAGTGCTGTGCCCCGGAAGATCCCATGCGGGAACGAGTTTTTTAACATTACGCACTACAAAATTAACTACAGCACCCTTCAGACCAATCATTTCGCCCATTGAGGTAACGATAGTTTTCTTCAAAGGTACATGTGCAGAAATTTGCTGATAAACGTGTGCAAAGTTTTCTAAAATAACAAGGGCTGAGGCACCACTGTCTTTGAGTTGATGCTCCAGCTCACGTGCGGTATAAAGTGGGTTGACGTTAACCACTACAAATCCAGCACGAAGAATACCGATCATGGCGATCTGAAACTGCAACACATTAGGCAGCATGATTGCTACGCGGGACCCAGGCTCTAGACCAAGGTTTTGCAAGTAAGAAGCAAAGTTTTTGGAATGACGATCTAGATCTCTATAGCTTAAAAACTTATCGAGATACTCGCAAGCATGACGATTGGGAAAGCGCTCAAAAGCCTCCTCAAACATATCCAGTAAAGAGTTGTATCCAGAGATATCTACTTCATGAGGAACACCCTCAGGATAGTTTTTGAGCCAAGGTTTAGCGGGATTAACCATTGAGTGATTTCCAGTCTCGATATATTTTTACTTGTAGTTGGATTGTTAAATCTGTATGACTCATTCTAAACATAACAACTTGAGAAGACTAAAGAAAAAAGCCCTCTGCAATGAGAGGGCTTTGACTTTTGATGCAAGAATAATTAGAAGCGATATCCAACACCGACTAAGAAGTCGAGGCCGGTACCTTTAATTGGACTGCTGATAGCTGTGCCGCTGTCAGTTGTTGAGGAAGCTGTTTTGCTGCCATAAGAAGCGTAGTTAACCTCGCCAAGCATGTACAACGAGTCAGTAACCATTTGCTTATAGCCCAGGCCGAGTGTATAGCCTGTTAAGTTAGTTGAATTGTAGGGAATGCCGCCACCTGATAAGCCAATGGTAGCAGCTGTATAGCCGACTTTTGCATAGGCCAAACGATCCTTATCAATCACATAACCTGGATTAATGGTGATGCTGTAAAGATTTTTAATGTTGTATGAAAGTGTGCCAGCGTTATTATTTGGAGGAATAACAGTTGAAGGTGCTCTGGTACTTGTAAGTGTTGCGCCGCCAGTTGCCAGCGTGCCAGTTGCTCCTGAACTTGCGCCTGGGTAATAGTTAACACCAATACCAACAACGTAATCCTTGTTGATGCCAAAGTTGTAGCCTAAACCCAATGCTGCAGTACCCGTATTAACGTTATTCACGCTGGATGCTGAAGTGCTTTGTGTAAATGAATCGCCATAAACAGCTTTAGCTGCGCCAGTTAACGGAGTTGTTGCGGTTCCTGTACCAACGCTTGGAGTAAACATGCCGTAGCCAACAGATACTTGACCATAAGCACCTTCCCATGCATTTGCTTTTGCTGACTGTGCATTAGCACTAGTTGCAAACACACCCATCATCGCTAAAGCTAAGGCGCTAATTTTTACTGTTTTCATATGTCTTCCTGTGTTTGGTTTTTCTATTTAATCTAAAACAACTCCATGAATCTTAATTAGTTTTAAATTGATTTGTATCTCGGGTTTTCCCTCTATTTATTTTGCATTGCAACAATTTATTGCCCTTACAGATGGTGAGCATTGCTTAAGGCCTATTTGACGGGGTTTTAGTCTGTAGGATATTCATGTAATATAAACGAACGATCGTATTATTTTTACAACATAGAAGGCAATTACTGAAACCCATGCTTGATACAAGGTCTACTCAGACAGTTTTATCTAGTGAATCTAAAAAAGGATCGGCTACCAAATCGACCATATTGCAGGCTGCCCTTGAGATAGCCAGCAAGTCTGGCTTGGAAGGTATAACAATTGGTCATTTAGCTGAATCTGTAGGGATGAGCAAAAGCGGGGTCTTTGCCCACTTTGGCTCTCGAGAAGAACTTCAGATTGAGGTCATTCGCAAATATTACGAATACTTCTCAGAAATCGTTTTCGCTCCCGCCCTTAACAAAGCAAAAGGTTTGCCACGTTTACGCCAGATGATTGATTCATGGTTAAAAATTAGCGTTGGAGAAAATACTTCTAGCTGCTTCTTTATATCGGGCGCAGTTGAGTTTGATGACCGACCCGGCATCGTGCGCGATGAATTGGTACGCAGCGTGGAGGACTGGCGCGCCGCGATTCGTCGTGCAATTAAAGAATCTATTGCAGCTGGCCACTTAAAGAAATCAGTCAATGTTGAGGCCCTGCTCTTTCAGCTATACAGCATTGTGCTTGGAGTCCATCATGATTCTCGTTTTTTAAATAACCCCAAATGTTTAGTCACAGCAAACAAGTTAATTAAAGAAATTCTTACTAGCAATAAATCCAATTAATTACCAGCCCAATACTCACACTCAATACCTTAATAGATAGATAAAAATCATGCCTCAATACAATCCCCCTCTACGTGACATTCAATTTGTTATCCATGAGATGCTTGATGCTGGCAAAGAGTTTGCCGGGTTGCCTGCCTATCAGGATGTTGATAAAGACACCATGAACCAGATCATTGAGGAGGCAGGCAAGTTTGCCAGTGAGATCGCCTTTCCCCTCAATCAAATTGGCGACAAAGAAGGATGTACTCGCCATGAAGATGGCTCAGTAACAACTCCTGCCGGCTTTAAGCAAGCTTATGAGCAGTATGTTGCTGGTGGCTGGCCTGCTTTGTCATGTGATCCTGCGTATGGTGGTCAAGGATTACCGCAACTACTCAATACCGTTTTATATGAAACGCTGAACTCCGCCAATCAATCGTGGACGATGTACCCTGGTTTATCGCATGGTGCATACGAGTGCTTGCATGCACATGGCACTGAAGAGCAGAAAAAGACTTACTTAGAAAAATTGGTATCTGGCCAATGGACTGGGACGATGTGTTTGACTGAGCCTCATTGCGGCACCGATCTTGGTTTACTTAAAACTAAAGCTGAGCCACAAGTTGATGGTACTTACGCAATTAATGGCACCAAGATTTTTATTTCCAGCGGTGATCATGACCTAGCTGAAAACATAGTGCATCTAGTATTAGCACGCCTTCCAGACTCCCCCGTTGGCAGTAAAGGTATTTCTTTATTTGCGGTACCAAAATTTCAGGTTGGAGCTGATGGATCTATTGGTAAAGCCAATGCTGTTTCTTGTGGGTCACTGGAACATAAGATGGGCATTCATGGCAATGCCACTTGTGTCATGAACTTTGATGGCGCCATCGGAACATTAGTTGGTGAACCCCACAAAGGTCTAAATGCGATGTTCGTGATGATGAATGCCGCCCGTCTTGGTGTAGGCATGCAAAGCCTTGGTTTGACTGAGGTGGCTTATCAAAACTCAGCTGCTTATGCGAAAGAGCGCCTGCAAATGCGTAGCTTAACTGGCGCTAAAGCTCCTGAAAAAGCAGCTGACCCCATCATTGTCCACCCTGATGTTCGACGAATGCTGCTGACTCAGAGAGCCTACGCTGAAGCTGGTAGAGCATTCTCTTATTGGGTAGCCCTAATGATCGACAAAGAACTCAATCATCCAGATGAAAAGGTTCGCAAAGAAACTGGTGACATGGTTGCCCTACTCACCCCAATCATTAAGGCCTTCTTAACCGATAACGCATTTACTGCCACCAATGAAGGTATGCAAGTATTTGGTGGTCATGGCTATATTACCGAATGGGGTATGGAGCAATACGTTCGCGATGCCCGCATCAACATGATTTATGAAGGCACCAATACGATTCAATCTCTTGATCTCTTGGGACGTAAAGTGCTCGGCGATATGGGCAAAAAGCTCACCAAATTCGGCAAGATCATTGAGCAGTTCATTGAAGACGAAGGTGTTCGTAAAGAAATGCAAGAATTTATCGATCCGCTTTCTGATATTGCCGTCAAGGTAGAGAAACTCACTAAAGAAATTGGCATGAAAGCCATGATGAACCACGAGGAAGTTGGTGCTGCCGCGGTACCTTACTTACGTGTTGTGGGTCACCTGATTTATTCCTATTTATTTGCGCGCATGGCAAAAATTGCTTTGGCTAATAAATCTAGCAATGATCCGTTTTATCAAGCCAAGCTAGCGACTGCCCGCTTTTACTTTGACAAGCTACTTCCTGAAACAGCCATGTTGATTCGTCAAGCACGTGCTGGTTCCAAATCATTAATGGCAATGCCTGCTGATTTTTTCTGAGAGACTTCAATATGAGTGATAACAAGATTATTAAGAAAGTAGCCATTCTAGGCGCTGGCGTGATGGGTGCTCAGATTGCTGCGCAGTGTATTAACGTCGGTCTACCAGTTATTTTGTTTGACTTGCCAAGCAAATCAGATGATGGCAAACCTGTCAATAAAAATGCGATTGCGATTAAGGCGATTGAGAACCTGAAGAAGCTTAAACCAGCTCCATTAGGTTTATCTTCGGAAGCCAATCTCATTACTCCTGCAAATTATGAAGATGACTTAGATCTTCTAGCAGGTTGTGATCTGATCATTGAAGCCATTGCAGAACGTTTGGATTGGAAGCATGCTCTCTATGAAAAAGTAGCTCCGCACATTCCGGCGCACGCTCTTTTTGCCACCAATACCTCAGGCCTGCCTATTGGTGAGCTGGCCAAAGGCTTTTCAGGGGATTTGAAGAAACGCTTCTGCGGTGTGCACTTCTTTAATCCACCAAGGTATATGCACCTACTGGAGCTGATTCCAGCCACAGATACCGATCCTGCAGTATTAGATGCTCTTGAAACCTTTATGACCTCCACAATGGGTAAAGGTGTTGTACGAGCTAAAGATACGCCAAACTTTATCGGCAATCGTGTGGGTGTTTTTTCAATACTGGCGGTATTTGCTGAGGCACAAAAATTTGGCTTAGGTTTTGATGCGGTTGATGCCATCACTGGCAGTAAATTAGGACGCGCTAAATCAGCCACCTTTAGAACAAGTGATGTTGTTGGCTTAGATACCATGGCTCACGTGATCAAAACTATGGAGAATGCTTTACAAGGTGATTCTTTCTCAGCCCTATTTAAAACGCCTGAAGTTGTTAGCCAGCTCATTGCCAAAGGTGCGCTGGGTCAAAAGACTAAAGCTGGCTTTTATCGCAAAGATGGCAAAAATGTTCTCGTGCTGGATGCTGCTACTGGTGAATACAAACCCTCTACTGCAACGATTGAACCGCTGATTGAGCGCATTCTGAAAAAGCCAATTACGGAGCGTCTTGAGTTGTTGCGTGACACCGATGAACCTCAAGCACAGTTCCTATGGGCCATCTATCGCGACATCTTCCACTACTGCGCTATTCACCTGGGTGAGATTGCACAATCTGCTCGCGAAATTGATTTTGCAATGCGCTGGGGTTATGGCTGGGACAAGGGTCCATTTGAAGACTGGCAAGCTGCTGGCGTAACGCAAGTGGCTAACTGGATCAAGGAAGATATTGATGCCGGGAAAACATTAAGTAAAGAACCATTGCCTGCATGGCTTTTTAGCGGGCCAGTTGCTGATAAGCAAGCTTTTCATACGCCTGAAGGCTCATGGTCAGCATCTGAGAATAAATACATCCCCCGCTCTTCTTTACCGGTATATCAAAAACAAGTATTTAGAGCGCCACTACTGGGGGACGGATCTCCAGATCCTAAAACTGCGGGCACCACCATTTTTGAAAATACTGACCTGCGTGCATGGGTAGACGCCAATCAGCCTGAGGTCTTGATTGCTTCATTCCGCTCGAAGATGAATACCTTTAGCCCTGATGTATTAAGCGGTCTGCAAAAGGCCGTAGAGATCGCTGAAGCAAACTACGCGGGCTTGGTCATCTGGCAGCCAAGTTCATTAAAACTAGGTACCCCAGGAGGTCCTTTCTCTGCAGGGGCCAATTTAGAGGCTGCAATGCCAATGGTGATGAAAGGCGGCCCTGCTGGTGTTGAGCCGTTCGTTAAAGAATTTCAAGACACCATGATGAAGATCAAATACTCACAAGTGCCAGTAGTTGCTGCAGTATCTGGAATTGCCTTAGGCGGAGGTTGTGAATTAGTCCTGCAGTCTGCGCGCAGGGTTGCTGCAATGGAAAGCTATATCGGCTTGGTAGAAGTGGGCGTTGGCCTGTTACCTGCTGGTGGCGGCCTCAAAGAAGCAGCTATACGTGCAGCTCAAGGTGTTGCACTTGCTGGAAATACTAATTATTTGGATTTCACCAAAGCTTCTTTTGAAAATGCTGCCATGGCTAAGGTTTCTTCATCTGCTCAAGAAGCAATGAAGATGGCTTACCTACAAAAAGGCGACATTATTGTTGCTAATGTCTATGAATTACTGGCGCAAGCACAAAATCAAGTCACGGCAATGCGTTACTCTGGCTATAGGCCGCCAATCCAAACTCTTATACCAGTCGGAGGCCGTTCTGTTGCTGCCACAGTGATGGGTCAAGTAGTGAATATGCGTGATGGTGGATTCATCTCCGAACACGATGCCCACATTGCACAGAAAATTATTGAGATTATTACTGGTGGCGATGTTGATGCGGGAACGCTAGTTACTGAAGAGTGGCTTCTAAAACTCGAGCGTCAGGCTTTTGTTGAGCTTATTGGTCACCCTAAATCCATGGAACGGATTATGGGCATTCTGCAAACTGGCAAGCCCGTTAGAAACTAATTTACCGAGATAACACTATGAAAAATATTCAAGACGCATACATCGTTGCAGCAACCCGTAGTGCTGTTGGTAGATCTGGACGAGGGGCACTAAAAAATACTCGGCCAGATGATTTGCTTGGCAATGCCTTGCAACATATTCTGACGCAAGTCCCTACCCTAGATCCCAAAGCGATTGAAGATGCCATTATTGGGTGCGCCATGCCAGAAGGTCAGCAAGGTTTGAATGTGGCTCGTATAGGTTTACTCCTGGGTGGTCTACCCAACACCATAGGCGGGATTACTGTTAATCGCTTTTGCTCATCAGGCTTAAATGCCATTGCCATGGCTGCAGACCGCATTCGGGTTGGCGAGGCAGATGTCATGATTGCTGGCGGTGTTGAGTCTATGAGCATGGTTCCCATGGGCGGCAATTCCCCATCGATGTCACCTGAAATATTTATGGGTGATGAGAATATTGGTATTGCTTATGGCATGGGCTTAACCGCTGAAAAGGTTGCCCAGCAATGGAAGATCAGTCGCGAAGATCAAGACGCCTTTGCATTTCATTCACATCAAAAGGCTATGGCAGCACAAGCTGCTGGTGAATTTAATTCTGAAATTTTTCCAGTCAAGGTAGCTCATCGCTTGATGAATCTCGATAAAGGTCAAGTGGATGTGCAATGGCGTGAATTTTCTAAAGATGAAGG
>CANBSM010000023.1 GCA_947372155.1 Burkholderiaceae bacterium | reverse complement strand
TAGTCTGAGGACAAATTTCTAGGTGCTCATAAACAGCTTGGGAGATTTCTGCATTCTTTAAGCCGAGCTCCGAAGTGAGCAAAGTTTTTAAGGCGGGATCACCCACCCAAGTCTGTACTAGATGAATACCTTCTAGCAATGCTTGTCCGCTGGTGAGTCTAGCCTTCTGCCCTTTAGAGCCAGTGGCCTGGAGGTTTCGAATCTCTTTAAATAAAGGATTCTCTTTAGAGGTGATGAGATCAAAGTTCATGGCTTAGTAATTTTGTAATTCTAGAACTTTTCGCACTGGCGAAAAACTTCTTCTATGTTGATCGCATGCGCCATATTGTTTAAGGGCTGCAAAATGGGCTTCAGTCGGATAACCCATATGTTGTGCAAATCCGTACTCTGGATGGCGCTCATGCAATATTTGCATCTGGCGGTCACGCGTCACTTTAGCGACTATTGATGCCGCTGAAATTGCAGGCTCCTTAGCATCACCCTTCACAATTGCTTCTGCAGCAATTGGCAACACTGGGCAACGATTGCCATCAATCAATGCTTTATCAGGCCAAGCACCCAAGCGAGTGGTGAGATCTTCAATTGCTCTACGCATTGCCAGCATCGTGGCTTGCAAGATATTAATCTCATCAATTTCTGCTGGGCTAGCTTCGCCAACACCCCAGGCCTTTGCCTTTTCCATGATCTGTTCGTAGAGATGCTCACGACGAACAGCTGTTAACTTCTTAGAATCTTTTAGACCCTCAATCGGATTATTAGGATCTAAGACTACGGCACCCGCAACCACAGCACCAACCAATGGTCCACGCCCTGCTTCATCAACACCGCAGACCCAAATGAGGCTCATGTGTTTGCAAGCTTATTGCGATTATTGGCGATCGTCTGGGCTATCGCTTGCGCAACCAACAAACCTGTAGGACGGCGCAAAGTTTCATGCATCTGTGCGAAGCGTTCTTTGAGCTTAACAACTTTAGTTGGATGATCTAACCAGGCTTGGACGGCACTAGCTAATTTTTCTGGAGTGGCATCATCTTGCAGGAGCTCGGGTACAACAAACTCGCCGCACAAGATATTTGGTAAACCTACATAAGGCATGTAACCCTGACGCTTCATAATCTGTGCAGTTAACCAAGGCACCTTATAAGAAATCACCATGGGCTTTTTCCATAAAGCTGCCTGCAGAGTGGCTGTACCGCTTGCAATTAAGACTACATCGGATGCTTCAAGCACCTCATCAGCCATACCATCTAACAAATGAATCTGAATATCTGGATGACTATTTTTTGTCTTGAGTAACAGCTGCTCAAGAGGCTCGCGCAATAGTGGGGTTGCCACCGGAATTAAGAAATGGAGCTTCTGACCTTTTAATCTCTCTGCCAATAACTGCATCGTTTCAAAAAAGACGGGAGCTATGAGCTCAATCTCTGAACCACGACTACCAGGGAGAACCGCAACAACGAGACCATCAAGTGATGCTGCTTGTAAATTTAAATACTTACTGATCTTTTCTCGCGCTTGCAAAGTGTTAGGCTCAAGTGGAATCTCGCTGGCTAAGGGATGCCCCACATAAGTGGATGCCACACCAGCTTTGTCATAAATCTGCGTTTCGAAGGGGAAGATGCAAAGCATGCGCTCTACTGCTTGAGAGATCTTCTTGATGCGTCCTGCTCGCCAGGCCCAAATAGAAGGTGAAACTAAATGCAATGTTGGAATGCCTGCTTTGCGCAGCTCCAGCTCAACACCCAAATTAAAGTCAGGCGCATCAATGCCCAAGTAAACATCGGGCCGACCTTCATGAAGAAGATTGCGAATCAGTTCTTTACGAAGTTTGAGAATGGCTGGAAGCTGCTTGATAGCCTCAACATAACCACGCACACTCAAAGTTTCCATCGGCCAATCAGAGCGCATGCCTTCGGCTTGCATGCGTGGGCCACCTATGCCGTAGACCTCCAAGTTAGCCATATCCGGTATTTGATTGAGCGCACTAAGAACTGGCGCTGCTAATAGATCGCCAGAAGGTTCGCCAGCTACACAAGCTAACTTTGGCAAGGTAAGTCCGTTACCGAATAATGCCGCGCGTAGAGGCGGCAATGAAATCATGGAACTGAGCTAACTTTTCAGCAGTAGCTGCATCAGCAGATGATGCTACAACCATCTTCTGAATTTCTACTTTAGCCTCTTCAAAACTGAGACCATCTTTATAAAGAATCTTATATGCCTGACGCAAAGCAGAGATTGTTTCGCTTGAGAAACCTCGGCGCTTTAAACCCTCCACATTAATACCATGCGGGGAAGCTTTATCACCAGCAGCAATCACGAATGGCGGGATATCTTGCACTAGCGCAGAAGCACCACCCAACATCGCGTGCTGCCCAATACGAACAAATTGATGTACGCCGGACATACCACCCATAATTGCCCAGTCATTTACTTGAACATGCCCAGCTATTTGTGCATTACTTGAAAAAATCGTGTGATTACCCACCTGGCAGTCGTGAGCAATATGAACATAAGCCATGATCCAGTTGTCATTACCGATGCGGGTAATACCTTCATCCTGGGCTGTGCCAGTATGAATTGTTGTAAATTCACGAACAGTATTGCGATCACCCATAATGAGTTGGGTTGGCTCACCGCGGTATTTCATATCCTGTGGTGGGCCACCGATTGCAGCAAAGTGGGCAAAGGTATTTTCTTTGCCGATTGTGGTGTAACCCTCAATCACCGTATGAGAGCCCACTTTAGTGCCAGCGCCAATCTTGACGTTAGGGCCAATCACAGAATATGGACCCACCTCAACATCTCCAGCAAGTTCAGCCTTACTGTCCACTACAGCAGATGCATGAATCCGAGTCATTACGCGCCTTTCGTACGAACCGCACAAGTGATATTAGCCTCTGCAGCAATCTCACCATCTACGGTTGCCTTAACAGTAAACTTATAAATGCCCGCACGCTCACGCTCTAACTTTGCCGTCATGATCAACTGATCTCCAGGTAGCACTGGTTTCTTAAAGCGGGCGCCATCAATACCGGCAAAGTAGTAAATCGCATCCTCGGCACGCTCTTCAGAAAAGGTCAGCAGTGCAGCTGTTTGAGCCAAAGCCTCAATAATCAATACACCAGGCATTACTGGAAAATCTGGAAAATGCCCCTGAAAAAATGGCTCGTTCATGGTGACGTTTTTCAATGCCGTAATACTCTCGCGCGGAGTAATTTCTAGTACGCGGTCAACCAATAGAAATGGGTAGCGATGCGGTAGCAATTGAAGAATCTTATTGATATCGATTGCGATTGGTGTGCTCATAAATAACCTGCTGAAAAGTAAAATGAATGGTTTATTACAGAATCTTAAGACTCTGTGGTTTTGTTTTTATCCAGTAAGCGCAAGCGCTGACGTATTTTATCTAGGCCACGCAAAATGGCAGCATTTTTCTCCCAAGCGCTATGAAGCATCGATGGGTAAACGCCTGTAAAGTGCTGGCCCGGCTCTGTAATGGAGCGAATAATAGAGGTATTACCGGAAACTGTTGTCCTATCGGCAATCGTGAGATGGCCTGCAAAGTTTGCAGCGCCACCTATGATGCAGAAGTTACCGATTTTTGTACTTCCAGATATTGCGGCACATCCAGCGACAACACAGCAATTACCTATCACTACGTTATGCGCAATTTGTACCTGGTTATCAATTTTCGTTCCTGCGCCTATGACCGTATCACTCATGGCACCACGATCAATGGTAGTTGAGGCGCCAATCTCGACATCATTTCCGATGACTACTCGACCAGTCTGAGGAATCTTGACCCACTCTCCACCGGTAGCAGAAAAATCAGGAGCAAAACCAAAGCCATCCGCACCAATCACTGCGCCGCTATGAATAATGCAGCGCTCACCAATTTGCGTGTTGTAGTAGATAGAAACGGAAGGGTAAATCAGCGTATCGCTTGCAATGAGGCTGTCTTTAGCAATACTTGAATTACCCAAAATCGAAACACGCTCACCTAACCTTACTCCCGCGCCAATTTGTACGAACGGTCCAATGTGGCATGAGCTTGGCACAATTGCAGTGGAATCAATGACTGCACTAGGATGAATGCCGGGGGTATAGATTGGACTGCTTGCTTTTGCAAAATGCTGAGCCATTCTGGCAAATGTGGCATATGGATTATTGGAAACAAAATATGCTCGCTTGGCAGAACTGATGCTGGGGTTGGCCTGCAAAAACTCTAGATCAGATTTGCTAACAATCAGTGCGCCAGCTGCGCTATCGCTAGCCTGCTGTCTATAAAGAGGATTGGAAAGAAAGGATATTTGATCAGGTTGCGCTCGCTCCAGTGGAGCGAGGCCTGTAAAACTGTGGGAAGCCTCCCCCACCAAGCTTGCTTGAAACTGTTCGGCCAGCTCAATGGCGGTCGGCATAAAGCTTACTTCTGGCTATTTAAAGCCTTGATAACATCATCGGTTACGTCAGCCTTAGGGCTTACATAAGCTGCTTCTTGAACAATGATGTCAATTTTTCTTTGCTCTGCAATTTGCTTTAACACTGCATTTGCTTTTTCTGCAATCTTGGCACGCTCTTCAAATGTACGTTGATTGAGATCTTCAGTAAATTCACGTTGCTTGCGTTGCAGCTCACGGTCTTGATCAGCCAATTCACGTTGACGACGCACGCGATCAGCCTCATTCATCACTGCAGCATCACGGTCAAGCTTTTCAGCTGCCGATTTAATTTTTTGTGCACTATCGCGCAAATCATTTTGGCGTTTTGTGAATTCATTTTGCAAGCGAGTTTGCATGGCTTTGGCTAAGTTGGACTCGTTAAATACCTTCTCTGAGTTCACAACAGCAACGCGCGTTCCTGCGTCTTGCGCCAATGCTGGCGTTGCAGTAATTGCAGCCACCGCAGCGACTAAGCCAATTTGAATCCATTTAGAAGATTGATAAAGCTTCATAAAACTTTCCTTAAACAATTAAAACGCCGTACCCACTTGGAACTGCAAACGCTGGATATTGTCCGTTGGTTGTGACTTATACGGAATACCGTAGCTGAATTTCAAAGGCCCGAGCGGTGATATCCATGATAAACCCAATCCATAGGAGTATCTTAGAACTAAATTGATGTTTGTTCCAAATGCATTACCGCCGTCCACGAAGGTGAATAAGCGAAGGGTTTTATCCACCCCAGAGCCAGGCACAGGGAAGGTGTATTCCACGTTACTAACAATCTTAGACTGTCCACCTGTTGGCTGATAAGCGCCAATATAGGTGTTGTAGTACTGCGGACCCAAAGAGCCAGGAGAGTAGCCGCGCACAGAGCCAATACCACCAACATAGTAGTTTTTAGTAATTGGGAATGGATTGCTACCGTATGCCTGACCATAACCAACCTCACCATTAAAGGACAAAATATTGCCTTTAGAAAAGGAGTGGTATTTCTGATACTGGCCATAAATACGGTAAAAAGTGAGGTCTCCAACCGGAGTTCCGACTTCGCCAGAGAGCTGCTCCAAAGATCCTGTTGAAGGAATTAATGAGCTATCGCGACCATCACGCGCCCAACCAACGGTTACAGGAACGTTATAAGTTGTTACCGTACCAGGGTAACCTGGTGCAGCCACTCCATAACTCATCGCATAATTTAAATACGGTATTGGAGTATTTACAGAGGTTTTAATTTGAAAGGCCTCTAGACCGGTTCCAAAAAATACTCTGTCCACTTCTGTATACGGCACACCAAATTTAATATTCGATCCGACGGACTTAATCTGGTAATCCGGATCGCCAGCGTAGTACAAAGGCTTGGATGAACGGTAGTACAAATCGGTATAGCGACTGATGCCATCCTCAGTGAAATAAGGGTCGTAATTGGAGAGCGTTAGATTCTGAGTAATCTTACCCAGAGACGCATTCAAACCAATTGCAGTACCTGTACCAAAAGCGTTATCTTGGTTAATACCGGCAGACAAAATCAATTTTTCAGTTGAGGAGAAGCCGGCACCTACGGTAATTGCGCCCGTTGGCTTTTCGGTCACCTTCACGTTGACATCTACCTGATCTGGAGAGCCAGGAACATCTTCGGTGGTGATATCAGTCTCAGTAAAGTAGCCCAAGCGACCTAAACGCTTTTTAGATAATTCAATCTTGTCGCTATCAAACCAGGAACTTTCAAACTGGCGCATTTCACGACGAATCACCATGTCGCGAGTTTTAGCATTTCCAGAAATAGCGACCTGACGAACATAGATGCGGCGACCAGGATCAACTACTAAAGTCAGATCCACCTCAGCTACATCGCGGCGGATATCTGGCTGCGGGTTAATAGTTGCAAACGCATAACCATAAGAACCCAAGACTTCAGCAATAGCTTTGGTGCTCTCTGTTAATCGAGCAGATGAGAAGGTGTCTCCAGCCTTTAAAACAACCAGCTTCATTAACTCAGCTTCTTTGCCAAGAGTTTCACCAGCAAGACGCACATCCTTAACAGTGAACTTCTTACCCTCACGAATACTAATCGTCAGGTAGATGCCTTTTTTATCCGGAGTGATGGAAACCTGAGTAGATTCAATAACAAACTCAAGATAACCGCGGTTGAGATAGTACGAGCGAATAGTCTCTAAATCTGCGGTTAATTTTTGCTTGGAGTACAAGTTGTCTTTGCTATACCAAGACAACCAACCACCAGTCTTTAACTGCATCTCGCTTAATAAAGTACTTTCACTGAAAGCTTCGGTGCCAATGAAATTAATCTCTTGAATTTTGGCGACAGGTCCTTCATCGATATTGAAGTAAACAGCAACCTGATTTCGCTCAACCGGAGTAACGGTAGCAACCACTTCTGCGGCATACATACCTTTGCCAACATATTGGCGCTTTAATTCTTGCTCAGCCTTATCGATCAATGCTTTGTCGTAAAAACGGGCTTCAGCCACACCAACTGTTTTTAAGGACTTGCGAACGACTTCGGGATCAAACTCTTTCATCCCGGTAAATTCAATACGAGAAACGGTTGGTCGCTCTTCAACAATCACGATCAGAACATTGCCTTGCGCTTGAATCTGGACATCTCTAAAAAAGCCAGTGCTGTAGAGAGCCTTAATTGCTTCGGCACCCTTTTCTTCGGTAAAGGTGTCGCCCACTTGAACGGGCAAATAGCTAAATACCGTTCCAGGCTCTACACGCTGCAAGCCCTCAACACGAATATCTTTCACTACAAATGAGTCGGCTGCAAATGCATTCAAACTCAACCCAAGCGCTAAAAGTACCAAGCCTTGGGTAATGTAGCGGGTAAACGTACGGAAAGAATGTGTCAGAGAATTCAAGGCGAAATATAGCGTTGTAAATCGTTAAACAAGGCCAGCAATGACATTGAAATCAGCAAAAAGAAGCCCACTTTTTGGAGCTGCTCCTGCGTTGATGTCGAAATCCGCTTACCGGCTACCAACTCCCATGCATCATACAGTAGCTGACCCCCATCGAGCATCGGAAAAGGGAGCAAATTGAGCAAACCAATGCTAATACTCATAAGTGCTAAAAAGGCTAAAAATGGCTGCCACCCTACTTGGGCTGATTTGCCCGCCATGTCAGCAATGCTGATGGGTCCACCCAACTGTTTCAAGGAGGTATTTCCAGTAAATAATCCTGCCATTAGCCTTGCAGAAACCTTCGTAATTACCCACACCCTCTTTGAGGCAAAAATAAGCGCATCTGCTGGCCCCAATTTTAGATCCTGCCACTGAGCCAGGGGTGATGGTGCAGGCAGAATGCCCAGAGCCAGCATGGGGTCCTTCTCCGGGGTGATTTTGGGCAAATCCTTGGCGTAAAAGGTCTTAATCAAGGATCCACCAGCAGGGGTTTTTAACTCTAGGGCGAATCCATCCTCTCCCGTAAGAGCATCCATCAAACTCCAACGCAAAGCATTCCAACTGGGAACTGACTCAAATTCACCGAAAAGGGGCGCACTATCAGCCTCAGACCCTAAATCCTGCCAGCCAATCACCCGGTCACCCTCACCTATTCCCAGCTTGGCCGCCAAGGAGTGCTCGGGGGGAGCTTTCAAAACAGCTGGTAGCTGGGGAGCGCCAGATAGGTAGATCAACGCAAAGAAAATAATGGCTAGGAAAAAATTAGCGAGGGGTCCAGCAGCTACAACAAGGGAGCGCTGCCAAAGAGGCTTTGTATCAAAAGCCTGATCAGCTTCTGCCGGTGCAATAGTTTGCTGAGGATCACGCCCATCCAGTAACTTTACATAGCCACCCAATGGAATAGATGCCACTACCCATTCAGTCTTATTTTTAGCATGATAGGTATAAAGAGGTTTACCAAAACCTATTGCAAAGCGCAGCACTCGAATACCACAACAACGAGCCGCCAAAAAATGTCCGAACTCATGAAAGCTAACCAACACTCCCAGAGTCAATAGAAAAGCAGCAAGAGTAATTAATGCTTGCAAAGAATATTCCCCACTGCTACTTGTGCAGTTTGACGAGCGCGGGTATCTACATCCAAAATTAATTCCAGTGAGTCTGCGTTAACAGAAGGAATCATGTTCAAGACACTCTCGACTACAGCTGGAATCTGCAAATACGGCAGCCCATCATCCAAGAAAGCAGCTACCGCGATTTCATTGGCAGCATTGAGAACCGTGGGCGCAGTACCACCAGTGTTGGCCGCAGCAAATGCCAATGAAAGACACGGGAAACGGTCTAACTCTGGCTCAGCAAAACTCAAAGCTGCTAATTGCGTCAAACTTAATGGCGCTACGCCAGCATCAATGCGCTCAGGCCATGCAAGGCCGTAAGCAATAGGAGTGCGCATGTCTGGTTGACCTAACTGAGCCAACACTGATCCATCACGATAACGAACCATCGAATGGACGACGCTTTGCGGATGAATCAATACTTTAATTTTTTCTAAAGGCAGGCCAAACAACCAAAATGCTTCGATGACCTCAAGACCTTTGTTCATCATCGTTGCAGAGTCCACGGAAATCTTTCTGCCCATCACCCAGTTAGGATGCGCACAAGCCTGCTCCGGAGTAATGCTAGCCAGCTGGTTGAGAGGTGTGTTTCTAAAGGGCCCACCTGATGCAGTTAACCAGAGCTCCTCAACACCTAGAGCAGGATTAGGATTTTTAGAATATTGACCTGGCAAACATTGAAAGATCGCATTGTGCTCACTATCAATGGGTAATAACTCGCCACCGCCTTCTTTCATGGCTTGCATGAATAAATCACCTGACATTACCAAGGCTTCTTTATTCGCCAGCAACACTCTTTTTCCTGCCTTTGCAGCAGCCAATGCCGGAACCAATCCTGCAGCGCCTACGATTGCAGCCATGACAGTGTCGCAATGAGATTGGGTCACGGCACTCACTAAAGCTTGCGGTCCATATAAGACCTCTGTATTGACTTTTTGATCTAGCAAGAGCTTGCTTAAGCGGGCTGCGCCCTCTGCATCTGCAACTACAGCAATGGCCGGCTTAAATTCAGCACACTGCTGCGCCAGCAAATCAACTTGTTTTCCCGCAGTCAGTGCGACTACCTTAAAGCGATCCGGATGCGATCGAATCACGTCCAGCGTATTGACACCAATAGAGCCGGTTGAGCCCAAAATGGCAATCTGCTTAACTGACATCACACTAATCCTGCCAAGAGCGCCGCAATTGGCATCGCCGGAATCAAGGCATCTACGCGATCCAATACTCCGCCGTGTCCTGGCAATAAATGACTGGAATCCTTGACGCCGGCCAAACGCTTTAGCTGCGACTCAAATAGGTCTCCAAAAATACTGAAGGCAACTAGTACCGTCACCATCAAGAGCATTGGCACCCAACCAAAGCGGATGGCCCATGCACCAAATAAAGTCGACTCAAAAGGTAAAAAGTAAACACATAAGAACGCATACATGTAGCAAAGTATTAAGCCACCAATGGCACCTTCAATCGATTTTCCAGGGCTAATTTGCACCGCAAGCTTATGTTTACCAAATGCTTTACCAACAAAGTAGGCGCCGATGTCTGCAACCCACACCAGTGCCATGCTACTGAGCAAAAATACAAGGCCAAGCTCACGTAAGAACACCAATGCAAACCAAGTGGCCGGCAACACAATTAAGCCAAGCACCACATAAAAAGGTCTTAGCTTTTCAAGAGAAAGATTCATTCCTTTGGCCAATATAAATGGTGCGATAAAGAACCAGAAAATGACCGCCAGTAGTAATAAAGCAAATTGCCATGAGGCATTTTGCATGGCCAGTAGTAGCAAAATAATCGTCAGACAAAATAATGCGTATATCCAAGCAGCGCGCCCTGCCTCAGGCGCGAGCAAGCGACTCCACTCCCAAGCAGCGGCCAACAAAGCCACCAAAAAGAAAGCACCAATATAAATTTGGGGGAGCAGAAACAATATAGGCAACAGCACCGCCAATAAGACAAGGGCGGTAATAACTCTGGTTTTTAGCATGAGGGGGTTTGCTTAGAAGAGAACTACGTCAAACTGCATCGCTCATGGCTTGCGATGCAAGCTGAGCACTAGTACGACCAAAGCGGCGCTCACGCTGACTAAACCAGTCAAACGCCTTGTGTAATTCTTTCTCATCAAAGTCGGGCCACAAAACGTCTGTGAAATATAGCTCGGTATAAGCCAATTGCCACAATAAGAAATTACTGACACGCTGCTCACCACCAGTGCGGATGAATAAATCAGGCTCTGGAGCGTAAGCCATCGACAGATAGGGCTGAAGCAATTCTTCGCTAACCTGCTCTGGCTTTAAATTAGGATTAGCAGTAAGGCATTCGCGCATGGCCTGCAAGATATCCCAGCGACCGCCATAGTTTGCAGCAATCGTAAAGGTTAAGCCTTTGCAGCCAGCAGTCTTTTGCTCGGAAAATTCCACCATCTCTTGAATCGCAGAATCAAAACGGCTTAAGTCGCCGATCAATCGCAAAGCAATATCGTTCTCAGCTAAACGTGAGACTTCGCCTTTGAGTGACTTTAGAAAAAGCTTCATTAAGAAACCCACCTCTTCCGGTGGGCGACGCCAGTTTTCAGAGCTAAATGCAAATACCGTTAAGTACTCAACACCGAGCTTGCGGCACTCTTGCACAATCTTGCGAACTGCGCTCAAACCCTCAGAGTGCCCAGCAACACGAGGCATCATCCGCTTGCTAGCCCAGCGCCCATTGCCATCCATGATAATTGCCACATGGCGAGGTATTGCGCTTACCTCTGGAATGACTTGGGTTGAACTGGAATGTTGAGTCATAAAAAGCTGAAAATTCAGGACGGCTTAAACCGTCATGATCTCTTTTTCTTTTTCAGAAACGATCTTATCGATATCAATCACTGCTTTGTCAGTCATCTTCTGAATTTCATCAGTAGCGCGACGCTCTTCATCCTCAGAAATTTCTTTATCTTTGGTAAGGCGCTTTAAATGCTCATTTGCATCGCGACGCAAATTACGCACAGCAATCTTAGTTTCTTCACCCTCATTCTTCACAACCTTAGTGAGGTCACGGCGGCGCTCTTCAGTCAAAGCAGGCATTGGCACTCGGATGACCGTACCTTGGGATGCTGGGTTTAAGCCTAAATCAGAATCACGAATGGCTTTTTCAATCACTGCAACCATCGTCTTTTCAAATGGCTGAACGTTAATAGTGCGCGCGTCCGCCAAGCCTAAGCTAGCAACCTGACTTAATGGCGTTGGGTTACCGTAGTAATCCACATTAATGTGCTCCAGAATTCCTGGGTTAGCACGACCAGAGCGAATCTTGGCTAAATTGGTCTTCAACGCATCAAGAGACTTTTGCATCTTTTGATCGGTATTAGTTTTAATTTCTGCTGCAGACATTAGGCCTCCTATTAAACGTGTACTAAAGTACCTTCAGCCTCACCTTGCACTACACGCATTAAAGCGCCTGGCTTGAGAATTGAAAATACTTTGATTGGTAATTTGCGATCACGGCACAACGCAAATGCAGTAGCATCCATGACTTGTAGATTTTTGATTATGGCTTCATCAAACGTAATGGTTTTATATAACGTTGCTGATGGGTCTTTTACTGGATCAGCGCTATAAATGCCATCGACTTTAGTGGCTTTAAGCACGATCTCAACACCCATCTCAGCCCCACGCAGAGCGGCTGCGGTGTCGGTGGTGAAGAATGGATTACCCGTACCTGCTGCGAAAATAACTACCTTGCCCTCACCCATCGCGCGGATTGCACGTGGACGAATGTAGGGCTCAACTACTTGATCCATGCGCAGAGCAGATTGCACGCGCGCTTCAACACCTTTTTGGCGGAGTGCATCTTGCAATGCTAGGGAATTCATCATGGTTGCTAGCATGCCCATGTAATCAGCAGTTGCGCGATCCATACCAGCTGCGCCACCGGCAACCCCACGGAAAATGTTTCCGCCGCCAATCACAATCGCTAGCTCCACTCCGATATTTACAATATCGGCGATTTCTCTAACCATAGTATCGATAGTGACTGGGTTGATGCCAAAAGCATCATCACCCATAAGGGCTTCACCAGATAGTTTTAGGAGAACTCGTTTGTAGGCTGGCATGTTTTTTATTTTCCGTAATTTGCCAAGTAATTAACTTACTTAGCTTATTGATCTTTAAGCACTTTTTAATATCTCCGCCAAATTATAAAGGGCTTGAGAGGGATCAAAGAAAAGGGCACAGAAACTAAGGTTTCTGTGCCCTTTTGGGTATTACCAACTAGTGGGGCAAGCCCCAAACTAGCCTATTAAGCTGTTGCTTTAGAGGCGGCAGCCACTTGTGCAGCTACTTCAGCCGCAAAGTCGTCTTGACGCTTCTCAATGCCCTCGCCTACAACAAACATGGTGAAACCCTTGATTGTTGTGTTTGCAGCTTTGAGCATTTGCTCTACGGATTGCTTGTCGTTCTTCACGAAAGTCTGGTTCAACAAAGAAACCTCTTTGAGGTACTTCTGAATAGAACCTTCAACCATCTTTTCAACGATTTCTGGTGGTTTGCCTGATTCAGCAGCCTTTTGAACGGCAACACTACGCTCTACAGCAATTGCTTCTGCAGGAACGTCAGCCATCGACAGAGCCACTGGCTTCATCGCAGCAATATGCATTGCTACATCTTTAGCAGCAGTTTCGTCACCTTCGAACTCCACCATTACACCGATACGAGTGCCGTGGAGATAAGAAACCAACTTGTTGCTACCAGCGAAACGCTTGAAGCGACGTGGCATGATGTTCTCGCCGATCTTACCGATCAATGCGCTACGAACTTCATCAACAGTTTGGCCATTCAATGGCAATGCTAACAATGCAGCAACGTCAGCTGGGTTCTTTTCAGCAACCAACTTCACGCAGTCATTTACGAACGCCAAGAAATCATCGTTCTTAGAAACGAAATCGGTTTCGCAGTTCACTTCTAACAAAGCACCAGTAGTGCCATTGATAGAAGTAGCAACGATACCTTCAGCCGTTACACGAGAAGCGGCTTTACCAGCCTTGCTACCCAGCTTTACACGCAGAATTTCTTCTGCACGAGCCATATCACCATCAGCCTCAGTCAAAGCCTTTTTGCACTCCATCATCGGAGCATCAGTTTTGGCGCGTAACTCGCCAACCATTGCAGCGGTAATAGCGGCCATTATTCA
>CANBSM010000022.1 GCA_947372155.1 Burkholderiaceae bacterium | reverse complement strand
TCTCTGGTTGCCAAACAGGTGGACTTTGAAAACGGTGCCGCAAGTTTAATGGGGCCAAAGCATGATCAGCTACTTTTGGTTGCCCAGCACACACCTCATGAATCGGTATTGCTTGCGCATCAAAACCCGCAGGTACTGCAACGTTCAATGCCTGATCTTGGGGATTTGATTTCTGAGTCATAGGGTTATTTTAGGGCAATAAAAAAGGCAGCCTAGGCCGCCTTTTTTTGCATTAAAGCAAACCTTATTACGCTACTGTCTCAGCAACTGCTTTAACCTTACGGGCAGGAAGCTTCTCTTTAATACGTGCAGACTTACCTGAACGATCACGCAAGTAGTACAACTTCGCGCGACGTACATCTCCGCGACGTTTCACTTCAATGCTAGCGATCAATGGTGAGTAAGTTTGGAATGTACGCTCTACACCTTCGCCAGATGAAATCTTGCGAACGATAAAGCTGGAGTTGAGTCCGCGATTGCGTTTAGCAATCACAACGCCTTCAAAGGCCTGGGTACGCTTACGTGTACCTTCAACTACGTTTACACCAACAATCACTGTGTCACCAGGAGCAAAACTTGGAAGTGTTTTGTTGGCCATTAAGCGAGCAATTTCTTCTTGCTCAATTTTTTCGATCAAATTCATTATTAATCCTTAAACATCTTGTCAGCGTTTAATCCCGAGACTTTCATCAACGGACCAGACAGAGGATGCAGTTAAAACCATTTCACTAAATCAAAACACAAACCGTAAATTCAAAACTGTAATGACTTACAGACTTCGAAGAAACTGCTCATCTTCTTTACTTAGCAACCCATTTGCTCGGGCTGATTTAATTAAATCAGGCCTCAGCTTTAGCGTCAGCTCTAAAGACTTCTGCCGACGCCAATCCGCTATTTTAGCGTGATGTCCGCCTAAAAGCACGTCCGGAACAGATAAATTTTCATATATTTCTGGGCGAGTGTAGTGCGGGTAGTCCAAAAGACCATTCATAAAGCTATCCTGGACCGCAGATTCATTATCACCAAGGGCCCCAGGAATGAGGCGAATGACCGCATCCATCATGGTCATGGCAGGCAATTCACCCCCAGAAACCACAAAATCACCCATAGAAAGCTGTAAATCCACATTTCGATCAATAAAGCGTTGGTCTACCGCCTCATATCGACCACAAATAAAGGTTAAATTACCGTAATTGAGGATATCTGCCGCGATCTTCTGAGAAAAAACCTCTCCCTGCGGAGCCAAGAGACAAATGGGACCGGAAATGAGGTTCTGGGCTTGATGGGCCGCCTTAACAGCAGATATCGTATCTTCCAATGGTTTTGCCATCATGACCATGCCTGGACCACCGCCATAGGCGCGATCATCTACTGTCTTCCGTGGATCAGGGCAATAATCTCGGGGATTCCAGAGATTGACGCTAGCAAGCCCCTGCTCACATGCGCGCCCAGTAATGCCCCACTGCGTTAGTGCAGTGAACATGTCGGGGAATAAGCTAACTACATCAAATCGCATAGTGGGAATAGAACACCTAGGGATGTTTACCGATCAACCAACTGGCTTACCAATCAGCTTGCCAATCCAGTGTAATGAGCTTGTTTAGCAAGTCAACGCTCTGTACCACTTCTTTTACAAAAGGCACCAGCTGTTTTACCGTTTTGGTTTCAGGGTCACCGATCACAATAATTCCATGAGCGCCGTTATCGTTTACATCAATCACCTCGCCCAGACTTTCGCTTTGGAGATTAACTGCTTTGCAACCAATAAGATCAACCCAGTAATAACTATCGCTCTCGGCCTTTGGGAAAACATCACGACCAACCAGAATGCGAGCGCCTTTTAAGGCTTCCGCTTGATCGCGATCCGTAATGCCATCCAAGGCAACCACGACCGTGCCACTATGCATCTTCGCCTGCTTCACCTTGTAAAGCTTGAGTGAGGCCTGCTCAAGAGACGCAGCGACACCCGCACTCCGACGAGGAATGAGTGATAACCAAAGTTCTTTGCTGGATAAAAGGGCTACTGGATCAGATGAATGAGGGCGAACCTTAATCTGACCTTGTAAGCCTTGAGCATCTTGGACTGCACCGAGCTCAATCAAATCATCTAGGGAAGGCGTATTCATATTGAAGCTAGCTCGATTCCCCAAATAACACTGCAAGTCAATTCTGCTTCCAAAGACCTCATCTCAATGACAAAGCCTTTGGATTTGAAGTCTTTAGACTGCAGGATTGTTTTTGATCAAACGAACTACTGTTGGAGAGATCTGCGCGCCAACACCAGTCCAATAGGTCAAACGATCTTGAGCAATACGCATTGCTTGCTCTGTCGCTGCTGCCTGTGGATTGAAGTAACCAATGCGCTCGATGAAGTTCGAGTCGCGACGATTACGCTTGTCTGTAGCCACGATGCTATAAAAAGGGCGCTTCTTTGAACCGCCGCGTGCCAGTCGAATGACGACCATACTTATTCCTTAAAATCTAAAATGAAAACAGGTTGATTACAACCCAATGAAATTTCTAAAAACTTTGGGCTCCAACTCACCAAATAAAGTTATGGTTGAGCGGAAAACCTCATATTCTAGACGAAAACCCCTACTTCTTCCACCTATTTAAGCATCTAAGACAGTAGAATAGAATGTGGACTTAGATAAAAAATACATTAAAAACAATAACTTAGGTAAATATGGCCCTCAAATCCTGCCCTTCAGACTCTCTCAGAAGGCCTCTAAATAGATTCTTTCTGGCACTTTCTTGCCTAGGTCTTGGGGTTCTAACCGGCTGTGCCAACGTCATTCCCCCTTGTGGCGCCAAAATCAGCCCACCAAGCAGTGAGCTCAAAAATACGAAGTGGGAACTGACTCGCTGGAACCTGCCTCCCAATAGCAATGGTGAGGTGCGCACCCGTCAAATACCGCAAGGTGATGCTGGTAACCCCATACAAATCATTTTTGATGCCAGCGGGCAACGCCTGAGTGGCTCAACAGGATGCAATCGCTTTACCGCAACACTCGATGAAGACACTCGTGGTTTTTCTCTCAAGCAAATTGCTAGCACCAAGATGGCCTGCTCTTCCCAGCGCATGGAACTGGAGAATGATTTCCTCTACGAGTTAAACGACTATCGCAGTATTGTGCGCAATGGCGATCAATTACTAATGATTGGAACAGATCGAGAAGTATTGAGCTTTACTCAAAAACAAAATAAATAAGCATTAGTAACTCTACAGAAATTCATATGAAAAAATCGAAACTCCTTTTTTGCGCACTCGGATTTTTCCTTCCCGGAAGTGGCCTCAATTGTTTTTATCTACAAGGTCTTAAATCTTTTTGGGCATGGATACAGTTATTTGCCTTAATTGGTGGTGCGGCAGGATGGGTCATTCTGAAAGAGGCCCACTTTCATTCGGCGCCAGGATGGGTGCTCGTTACTTTTGGTTTTATTGCCATTGAAGCAAGCTGGTTAACCACCATTGCCTTTGGTCTTCGCCTCGATGAAAAATGGGATGCTCAATTTAATCCTGGTATCGAAGAGCATCGACGTAGTCGCTCTGGCTGGCTTGAGATATTGACGGTGATTTTCTCTTTGGTCTTTGGCGCTGGCGTGATGATGACTTTTTTAGCAATTTCATTTGAGCAATTCTTTATTTCTCAAATCTATGAAGCAAAAAAGCTATCCCAATAATTGCAGATAGCTTTCCTTTCGCAAGAGCCGCTCTTTGGAGCGGTTTTTTTCGCCCTTAAAACTGTTCGACTTCTAAGGCATTTGTAGAGTGGCCACTTTCAACAATTGAGGTTGCTAAGGCTTGAACTTGAGGCATGAGGTTCTCAGCAAAGAAACGTGCTGTAGCAATCTTTGCATCATAGAATTTTGGATCGTCATTACGCAAACGCTCTGCAGCCAAAAGCGCGCGCGCCATTTGCCAGCCACCCAATACCAAGCCAGATAAGCGCAAGTAAGCAAAGCTACCAGCATAAACAGCCTTGATATCAGTCTTTGCATTCGCAACGATGTACGCAACGGCCTGCTCAAATGCAGCACGCGCCAAAGTCAACTGCTTGAGAACTGCCTTGGCGTCATCGCTACCACTTGCAGCTAAATCTTTTTCAGTAACAGCCATTCTTTGGGAAAGCTCATGCGCAATCGCTCCGCCATCGCGCACTGTTTTTCTACCAACCAAATCATTCGCCTGGATTGCAGTAGTGCCTTCGTAAATCGTCAAGATGCGGGCATCACGGTAATACTGCGCTGCGCCAGTTTCTTCGATAAAGCCCATGCCACCATGCACTTGAACTCCTAGGCTAGCTACCTCAATTGACATTTCTGTTGAGAAGCCTTTAACGATTGGGACTAAGAATTCATAGATAGCTTGATTGGCTTTGCGAAACGCTTCATCAGGGGCAGCATGCTGTGCATCATATGCAGAAGCGGCGTAGTAGGCCAATGCACGTGACGCTTCCGTATAAGCACGCATAGTCATCAACATACGCTTCACATCAGGCTGATGAATAATCGCAACCGGGCCAGGCGAACCTGCTAAGTCACGACTTTGTACACGATCCTTTGCGTACTGAACCGCCTTCTGGTAAGCGCGCTCAGCTACCGCCACACCTTGCATACCTACCGCGAAGCGAGCCGCATTCATCATTACAAACATATATTCAAGACCACGGTTTTCTTCGCCAACTAAGTAGCCGATAGCACCGCCATGATCACCAAATTGCAGAACTGCTGTTGGACTAGCTTTGATACCCAACTTATGTTCAATCGAAACGCAATGAACGTCATTACGCTCACCTAATGAACCGTCTTTGTTCACCATAAACTTCGGCACAACAAACAATGAAATGCCTTTCACCCCTTCTGGCGCATCAGGCGTTCTTGCTAGCACTAAATGGATAATATTCTTAGCCATATCGTGCTCGCCGTAGGTAATATAAATTTTGGTACCAAAAATCCTATAAGTGCCATCGCCCTCTGGAACAGCTCGTGAACGAACCATCGCTAGATCAGAACCCGCCTGAGGCTCAGTGAGGTTCATCGTGCCAGTCCACTCACCAGAAATCATTCTCGGAACATATTGCTCTTGTAGCTCTGGGCTAGCAGCTGTTAGCAAAGCCTCAATGGCACCATCCGTCAGCAATGGACAGAGTGCAAATGAAAGATTGGCTGCATTGACCATCTCTAGACATGCGGTGGAGATCAATTTTGGTAAGCCTTGGCCACCAAACTCCGCTGGATGAATCACGCCCTGCCAACCTGCGGCAGCATATTGCTCAAAAGCCTGCTTAAAACCGGGAGTGGTTGTCACTACGCCGTTTTTTAAGGAACTCGGGTTTTGATCGCCAGCCCAGTTTAGGGGCGCCACTACATCTTGATTAAATTTAGCAGACTCTTCCAAAATTGCAGGGGCCAAATCTACATCCGCACCCGCGTCTGCATAGGAAGGGTAGGCAACGACATCCGAAAGCCCAGCAAGTTCATTCATTACAAACAACATGTCTTTCACTGGGGCTACGTATGACATTACTATTCCTCTTTATTCAGTTTCAAACTTAACCAATCTATGATTTAACCAAGTGCTTTTGTTAATTCCGGCACAGCAGTATTTAAATCAGCCACTAAGCCGTAATCAGCAACACCAAAGATAGGTGCCTCCGGGTCTTTATTAATAGCAACGATTACTTTGGAATCCTTCATACCCGCTAAGTGCTGGATAGCGCCAGAGATACCGACGGCGATGTAAAGCTGTGGAGCCACAATCTTGCCTGTTTGCCCAACTTGGTAATCATTTGGAACATAACCTGCATCAACAGCAGCGCGTGATGCACCTAGTGCAGCACCCAGTTTGTCAGCCAATGGGGTAATGATCTCTTGATACTTCTCGCCAGAACCCAAACCACGACCACCAGATACGATGATCTTGGCGGCAGTCAATTCGGGGCGATCTGATTTAGTAAGTTCACGGCCAACAAAAGAGGATTGCGCTTTACTATCTATAGCAGCTTGTTTTTCAACAGCAGCAGAACCACCGGTGGCGGCAACCGGATCAAAGCCAGTCGTGCGAACCGTGATGACTTTAACTGGATCGGTTGATTGCACAGTGGCAATGGCATTGCCTGCATAAATTGGGCGCTCAAAAGTATCTGCAGAGATTACTTTAGTAACGTCGGATAACTGCGCTACATCTAACTTAGCAGCAATACGTGGCAATACATTCTTACCGTTAGCGGTAGCAGGCGCCAAGATATGGCTATAGCCACTAGCGATTGATAGAATTTGCGCTGCTACCGGTTCAGCCAATTGGTCAGCTAGATTTGGTGCGTCAATTTGAATGACCTTACGCACGCCTGCAATTTGAGATACAGCTTGTGCTGCAGCGTCAGATTGATTACCAACTACTAAAACATCTACCTCAGGGGAGCACTGCAAGGCAGCTGCTACAGCGTTGAGCGTTGCTGCTTTTAAAGATTGATTGTCGTGTTCAGCAATAACAAGTGCGGCCATTTAGATCACCTTCGCTTCATTTTTAAGTTTTTCTACAAGAGCCGCTACATCAGCAACCATCACGCCAGCAGAGCGCTTGGGCGGCTCTTCTACTTTGAGCGTTTTCAGACGTGGGGCAATATCGATACCCAATTCTTCTGGCTTAACAATATCAATCGTCTTTTTCTTAGCCTTCATGATGTTGGGCAAAGTCACATAACGTGGCTCGTTCAATCGTAAGTCAGTGGTAATGACTGCAGGTAAAGTGAGAGCGATAGTTTCTAAGCCGCCATCGACTTCGCGTGTTACGGTAGCTTTCCCATCTGCAACCACTACCTTGGAAGCAAAGGTTGCCTGAGGGATATCCAACAAGCTAGCCAACATCTGGCCGGTTTGATTACTATCGTCATCAATCGCTTGCTTACCGAGGATGATGATCTGGGCTTGCTCCTTATCGGAAAGCGCTTTCAGAATCTTGGCAACTGCCAACGGCTGTAGCTCTGCATCTGTTTCAACTAGGATTGCACGGTCAGCGCCAATCGCCAAAGCGGTACGTAGAGTTTCTTGACATTGGGTTGCACCTGCACTCACTACGACTACTTCAGTTGCTACGCCCGCCTCTTTTAAGCGTACTGCCTCCTCTACTGCGATTTCGTCAAAAGGATTCATACTCATTTTGACGTTTGCTAAATCAACACCAGAGTTGTCTGATTTCACTCGAATTTTGACGTTGTAATCAACAACGCGTTTTACAGCCACTAAGATTTTCATCCTATAAACCTCTCTAATATTGATAAATTGAGAATAAACCCTCAATAAAAAGCACGATCGTTTTATTTTACCTGATTTTTTACCTAACTAAACATCAATTGCAGTAGCTGAGCCAGCCTGTTTACGGAGCTCAAACTTCTGAATCTTGCCAGTCGAGGTCTTTGGTAACTCGCAAAACACAATGGCCCTGGGAACCTTAAAGCCTGCCAAATGCTTTTTACAGTGGGCAATAATCTCCTCAGCAGTCACTTCTGAGCCAGGTTTAATCTCTAAGAAGGCACAAGGCGTTTCACCCCACTTAGGATCAGGTTTAGCTACGACTGCGGCGGCGTTAATAGCCGGATGTCGGTAGAGAACATCCTCAACCTCTACAGAAGAGATATTTTCACCCCCAGAGATGATGATGTCTTTGCTACGATCCTTCATCTTCACATAGCCATCCGGGTTCATCACAGCCAAGTCCCCTGAGTGAAACCAGCCACCCTCAAATGCCTCTTGAGTTGCCTTGTCATTCTTCAGGTAACCCTTCATGGCGATATTGCCTTTGAACATAATTTCGCCCATAGTCTCGCCATCTGCAGGAACTGCCTGCATGGTTTCTGGGTCAAGAACAGCAATTGCCTGCTGCATGTGATAACGCACGCCTTGACGCGCGTTTAAGCGAGCGCGCTCACCGATATCGACATCATTCCACTCGTCTTGTTTAACGCACACGGCTGCTGGACCATAGGTTTCAGTTAAACCATAGACATGGGTTAAATCAAATCCCAACTTTTCCATACCCTCAATAATCGATGCAGGTGGTGCAGCACCCGCAATCAACCCTTTAACGCCCGCAGGAACACCCTCTTTCAGCTCGTCAGGTGCATTGACCAATAAATTGTGAACAATTGGCGCTGCACAATAGTGCGTAACACCATGCTCCTTAATGGCAGCAAAAATATTTTGGGCATCAACCCGACGTAAGCAGACATTGACACCAGCACGAGCTGCGATTGTCCAAGGGAAGCACCAACCATTGCAATGGAACATCGGCAGAGTCCAGAGGTAGATGGGGTGCTTATTGATATCCCAGTCCAGCACATTGGAAACAGCATTCATTGCGGCTCCGCGGTGGTGATAGACCACACCCTTAGGATTACCAGTAGTGCCGGATGTGTAGTTCAAGCAAATCGCTTGCCATTCATCTACGGGAACCTGCCATGCAAAGCTTGGGTCGCCTTCTGAGAGTAATTTCTCATATGTCAGAGCTCCCAACTTATCGCCCGGCACATCAAATTCTTTTTCCTCGACATCGATCACAATAAAATCACGGCCAGAATCTTTCTTCGCAATCTCGAGCGCTTTTTTCATGACTCCAGAAAATTCAGGATCCACGATCACCACTTTTGCCTCGCCGTGATTAAGCATAAATGCCACCGTCTCTGCATCCAAACGAGTATTGAGGGCATTCAAGACCGCGCCCGCCATGGGAATGCCAAAGTGGGCCTCCACCATTGGAGGGGTATTGGGCAACATCACTGCCACCGTGTCACCCAAGCCAATACCGTGTTTTTGCAAAGCGCTAGCTAAGCGACGACAACGCTCATAAGTTTGCCCCCAAGTTTGGCGTAACCTCCCATGAATGACAGCAGTTTTATTGGGATAGATTTCTGCTGAGCGCTCTAAAAATAAGAGCGGGGTAATTGGGGTGTAGTTAGCTGGATTGCGATCCAAACCTTGTTCATAAATATTTGCCATCTTCAGCTTTCAATTTCAGTTTTACCAAATGCTTTATTAAATATCTGCTAGCGCCTTAATGTGGGCTACTACGCTGCGACCCAAAGCAGAGAGGTTGTAACCACCCTCTAGGCAGCTCACAATTCTTCCTTGCGCATAGTCATTGGCGATTCCTTTTAAGCGTTTAGTAATCCATACATAGTCATCCTCTACCAAACCCATCTGACCTAAGTCATCTTCGCGGTGAGCATCAAAGCCCGCTGAAATAATCACGAGCTCAGGCTCAAAATTACGCAAGGCAGGTAACCATCTCTCCTCTACGATGGAGCGCACCACATCACCACGAGTGGACGCAGGCAATGGCACATTCACCATATTGTTAGCATGATCCAGGCCGCTGTATGGATAAAAAGGATGCTGGAAGAAGCTGCACATTAAGACATTGGGGTCGTTGAAAAATGCGGCTTCAGTGCCGTTGCCATGATGCACGTCAAAATCAACAATGGCGACGCGCTCAATGCCGTATGTTTCCATGGCATATCTTGCTGCGATAGCGACGTTGTCAAATAAACAAAATCCCATTGAACGCGTTGGCTCCGCATGATGCCCCGGCGGTCTTACTGCACAAAAGACATTCTCAACCTCGCCTTTCATCACAGCATCTACTCCAGCAATAGCGGCGCCTGCAGCTCTCAGCGCCACCCTATAGGTATGGGGATTCATAATCGTGTCGCCATCGAGCATGAAATACCCGCTCTCTGGGGCGCGGTCTCGGACAAAAGAAACGTGGTCTGGACTATGAACTAATTCAAGCTGATCTTCAGTTGCCAATGGTGCATCTAAATGATGTAAAAATTGATCAACCCCGCTGCGTATCAGTTGATCGTTGATCGCCTGAATTCTTTCCGGACACTCTGGATGATGGCTTCCCATCTCATGTTTCAGAAAGTCTGGATGAGTTATGTATCCTGTTGTCATTACTCGAAATCCTCAATAGCAAATTTGTAATTTTTATAATCTAATTAAACGTGCTCAACATTCGAAAATCCAATACCAATACCTTAGGCATGAACTTTCACGTCTCCTATCTACTTCTTGCCCTTGCGTTAGCGGGGTGCTCTAGCGCTCCCACTCAACCAACCCAATCGCAACAGTCCATCGTAAACCAGACTGATGATGCAGTCACTGAGGCGCGTTTTAGTCAAAACCTCAACGAACTCCTTAGCCAGGTCTCCCAAAACCAGGAAATTCCACTACCAGCCCTAGAAATGGGCTTCCTAGATGCTAAAACGATTCCCTCCATTCGGAAATTGGTATTACCCCCATCGGGTACATTTAAGAAAAACTGGCTGGCTTATCGCAAACGCTTTATTGAGCCCGTCCGCCTTAAGGCCGGTAGAGCCTTTTGGGACCAGAACCAGGTCTTTTTAAGCCAAGTTGAGCAGGAATCAGGGGTTCCATCTGAAATTATTGTGGCCATCATTGGCATCGAGACTATCTATGGACGCCAAACTGGTAACTTCAGGGTAAAAGACGTGCTATCCACCCTCGCCTTTAGTTACCCGGATACCCCTAACAAACCAGCGCGTGAACAACTCTTTAAGGATCAACTCAAAGAACTCATTCTGATGTGCTGGACTGAGGCGGGCGGTAAGTTGCGCTCTAAAAATAGTAGTCAAGGTGTCAGTAGCACGCGCTTTAGCGCCTGCCTGAACCAGAACAGCTCTTATGCCGGCGCTATCGGTCTGCCACAGTTCATGCCTAGCAGCATTCGAAGCTTTGCGGTAGATGGTGATGGGGATGGGCAAATCGATCTCAAGCAAAGCCCGAAAGATGCTATTGCCAGCGTTGCCAATTTCATGAAAAAACATGGCTGGCAGCCGGGCATGCCCATTTCCTTCCCAGTTCAAGTCAATGGCATCAATGCCGCCAAAGAATTAGCTGATGGTGAGCCACAACTGAAATTTACCGTTCAAGAGTTGATTGATAAAGGTATCTTGACTAAACAACAAGGTGACCTACAGAGCGGTGGCGTAGAGCCGCAAAGCAAAGCCTTTATTGTTGACTTGCCCTATCCCGATAAAGATGGCTTGGACCAAGTGCAATATTTTGTTGGTTTAAATAATTTTCTGACAATTGTGCAATACAACCGTAGTTATTTTTATGCTCAAAGTGTTGCTGAGTTTGCCCAGGCCTTAGGATACAAAAACCAAAGCGTCGTGCCAGCAGAAAGCTCAACGAAAGCCAGTGAAAAGTTAAAACCCAAAAAATCTAGCACTAAGAAAAAAGTAAAGTCTTAGGCTGGAAAAACACCAGTAGACAGGTAGCGGTCACCGCGGTCGCAGACAATAAAGACGATCGTAGCATTTTCAACTTGACGGGCTATGCGTAAGGCAACCACCAAAGCACCTCCAGCAGAGATGCCGCAAAAAATACCTTCTTCTGCAGCAAGACGACGAGCCATCTCTTCTGCGTCTGCTTGAGAGACATATTCAATCGCATCAACGCGATCACCTTGGTAAATCTTAGGCAGATACTCAGGCGCCCACTTGCGAATACCCGGAATCTGAGAGCCATCCTCTGGTTGTGCCCCAATAATCTGAATCGTTGGATTCATAGACTTGAGATAAGTAGACACCCCAGTGATGGTGCCGGTAGTACCCATGGCAGATATGAAATGTGTAATCTGCCCATCGGTATCACGCCAGATCTCTGGCCCAGTAGTTTCGATATGCGCCCTAGGATTATCTGGATTGGCAAATTGATCAAGCAATCTGCCGCGACCTTCTCTTTGCAATTGCATGGCGTAATCTCTGGCAAACTCCATGCCGCCGGAAGCTGCCGTCAAAATAAGTTCAGCACCGTACGCCGCCATACTTTGACGACGTTCAATACTTTGATTCTCTGGCATGACTAAAATCATTTTGTAACCGAGCATGGCTGCGGTCATTGCTAAGGCAATACCCGTATTCCCGCTAGTTGCTTCGATTAAAGTATCACCAGGCTTAATTTCACCGCGCTCCTGTGCGCGAGAGATCATCGACAGCGCAGGTCGGTCCTTTACCGACCCGGCTGGATTGTTTCCCTCCAACTTACCCAAGATCACATTGTTGCGATTCTCATTTTCTAAACCAGGAATACGCTGCAAACGAACTAAAGGCGTATTGCCCACAGTCTGCGAAATAGTAAGGTAGGAAGGTTTGCTCATAAAGCCATTTTAGCCATAAGCTGCCTTACACACGGAAGGGTTTAATTTCTGCGACCTGATCCCGCACGCTCCTGCTGATTGCGAGGATTAGCTTGATTACGCGAATTGCGTCGAGTAGAGGCCCCACCCTCTTTCTTAGTCCGGCCATTGGGCTCCCGAAAGGAGCTAGGGGCTTCAATCGTTAATCCGTTATCGACCATTTTTTCTACTGATTTCAGACCGATGCCACGAACCCGCTTCTGCAGGTCATTGGCATCCTGAAAATGACCACCATCCAAACGTTCCGCAATAATCGTTTTTGCCTTAGCTGGACCAATTCCCTTAATACTCTCGAGCTCAGTTTGAGTGGCGGTATTGACGTTAATGGGTGAGGCATATACCAACCCAGTATTTGAAGCTAATAAGGTGAAAGTTGCAGCCACAGCTCTAACTAACGTCCAAAAATTATCTACATTTAAATTGCTTGTCATACTCTCTCCAGTAGTGAATAAAAAATCCATGGGCACAAAGTGCGCGTGGATCGTTTACAACGACTTAGAGGATGAAATGTTGACTGGCTTTTTATGCTGACGTCTTAATCAGCAAATGCCGACACTACCCTCGTCTAATGACTCAGAATAAATTGGGCCGCTCGCTTAATGAGCTCGGGTTCAGTCTGATTGAAGCCATGATAAGCAAAAGAATCGCAGACGCCCCCTTCGGTAATGCCACCTTCAATAATCTCTAATTTAGACGCGGCATTTTTAGGACGTCCAGCAATGATATTTTCTGAAGCAGACAATGGAGTACCCGAGCACTGATCGTTTATATGATGAATTGCCAACACAGGCAAGGTGACATCGTTATTAACACTAGCTGTTCGAACAGTTCCAGCAATCACTATCCCCGCAAGTGCCTTGGTTTTATTACTATTAACAAAATATGTGGCTGTCGATGTGCCCATACTATGGCCAAAAATCCATACCGGGAGATTGAATTTCTGTTTATAGAAATTGATCACCTCATCGACTCTACTTAAATGGTCCTGCCGATCGCGACGATCGCCACGACGTAAATCCCCAAGATCATATGGTGTATCTACCACTACAGCCGTAATATCGTATTGCTCCCACATCCCCATGGAGCGAATAAAGGTATGTCTACTTCGCATAGAACCGTTATCAAAAATACCAACAATGCCTCCGCCACCAGGAAATAACAATACAAGAGCGCGGGGTTTAGCAGCCTGAATTAGTAAAGTCCTTGTGGGGGCCTCGTCAGCATGGGGAATATCAAAAACTTGGGCGTACGCATTAAAGCTAATTACCCAAATGGCAATTGCTAAAAATGCTTTCATCTAAGCAGTCTATTTGCTATCTAAGGGATTAGCCAAGAAACCAGAATTGGCTTCTAGCCACTCAATATATTTACCTACCCCTTGCTCAACATTTAAGAAAGGTTCTGTATAACCTGCAGCCCTGAGCTTAGTGAGGTCCGCTTGAGTAAAGCACTGATATTTACCCCTAA
>CANBSM010000021.1 GCA_947372155.1 Burkholderiaceae bacterium | reverse complement strand
GGCCAAATACCTAGTGCAGGTGATGAAGTAGGTACTGGGCTAAAGGTGGCGCCAATGATGGGTAGATTAAGCGTGAACTCTCCAGTGCCTGCTTTGGGGAAAGGCACTTCATTAGGGTCGCCTTGAATATGCAGACTCCCTTTTTGAATGATCCCGGCATCAAAGGCTTTGCTTAAGTAGGTCTTGACATCACCTCCCATGCCAACCGGCAAATAACGATAGGCAGTTTTTAGATTGGCTTGTGCAAAGTCCATATCTAAAGTCATATAGTCTGGCTTTTTAGTCTCGCCAATGATGTAATTGAGATTGAGTGTGGTTGCAATTTCAGGATTGCTAAGCGCCAACTTCTTTGCACTAATAACCCAATTCCCTTTTTGTTTTGACCAGGAAACTTGACCGTTAGCTTTGTCTAGTTTTATTTTGGGATCGACCAATAAGTCATTGACCTCAACTTCAAGATCATTTGACTTGATGGAGAGGCTTCCCTTATTTTGATCTGCCGATAGAAAGCCTGAAAGATTTGATACTGAAGGCATCGATTTATTGATGCCAATGAAACTCAGATCAATTAGCTTGGCGCTCACAGTAAAGTCTAGCTTGTTCGATTTAAACCAGCCACCAGGAATATTAAGCGCAAATAAAGGCGATTTACTTTCTGACCAATTGATATCTAAATCTTGTAACTCCCCATCCGCTTTCGAGGCCTTAATCCACTGGTGAACTTTTTTGGATAGTGGTAAGTTAAGGGCAAATAAGGCAACATCTTCAACCAATATCTTGGGCGATGAAAAGCCGAACTCTTTAATCTCTCCGTCTCCAGCTGGCGGTCTCCAGCGGAAAGTCATCGGACTCAAATTTTCTAAAGGGGTGGATTTTCGACTGTCGATATCACGCCAAGCAAAAGTCTTGGTGGTAACCGAGATCAACCCGCTATCGGTTTCTTGAGTGAGATTGGTTTCTAATCTTCCCAGTGCAATCGCATCTTCATCTTTAGACAGCTGAATAGTCAAGTTATCTGCAGCTAGATAAATTTCCCCACCATCAGGCTTGCCGTTGTCAATTTTCAGCTTTCCATTAGAGTTCAGAACTCCTTCAAGAGTATTTAGTGAGAGCGAAAAGTCGCTAGTTATTTTGCTAAGCTGTAGTTCATTTACATTCCAGGAAATAGTTCCAATCCAGTCGCGCCAATTACCAGCTTGGCCACCGATATGGTGAACTAAATCAATATCCAGCGTAAGCGGACCCGAGGTCCAGGGTGTAATGGCGCTGAGTGATCCTTCGTGACTGCGAATTCCATTGCTCAGAGAAAGACTTTGAACATCTATTGTTGTGATTGCTTTCTTCTTGAGTTGATCATCCCAAAATAGTTTGACATTGCTCAGGCGAATTTCATTTTGAGAAAACAGCCAATTCTCTGAGGAGTAGTCATCAGATTTTCCATCAATGGGAAGGCCGGCAACGGTAATCACACCTTTGCTATTGCGTTGCCCATAAATTTCAGCGCCTTCAATATTGAGTTCTTGAAAGAACGGGGACAAGTGATAAAAAGTGGCCCAACTGAGTTGCCCATTAATTTTTTGAATAAATAAGAATGGCTTGGCTTTATCGGGGCCGTTAAAGCGTAAGCCCTCAATTTCAAAATTCGGCCGCATCCCCGTCCACGAGACTTGCAATGAGTCCATGGAAACATCAGCGCCAATTCGAGTGCTAATGAGTTTTTCAACTGAAGCTTTGGATTTCTCAATTTGTGGCCAAAGGACAAAACGTACTCCGACATGACCGAGGACAAAAAGGGTTGCAATAACGCCAGCCAAAATCAGAGCACGCTTACGCCAGGCCCCACTCAAACCTTGAGGACGTTTAGCAAGCACGCTCTTGAGGCGAGGCGGAATGATCTTTTGCAGCATGAGCTCTATTATCCGTCAGCCTTGGCTTGATCGCCAAGCTTCTGACTTGGGTCTTGGGCTCGGATTAAGATGGGGGAATGGATGATTTTTCCCGACAAATCGATTTTTTAGAGCAGCATTCGACTTATGCGCGACGCTGGCTCAATGCGCGCCCTGAGTGGCTCGAATGGCTCCGCATTCAGGGGCAGAAAAAAGTCGATATTCAGGGTATTAAGAGCCTGCTAATAGACAGTGGCGTTAACTCTCAGGGCGATGAATCAGATGAGGCCCTGTGGATGGCCAATCTGCGGCTAGCACGGCAACGTTTGATGTTGTGGGTGGCATTTCGGGATTTAAATGGAATGGCGGACCTCCAAGAGGTAACCCATGCGCTCAGTCATTTTGCTGAATTAGCAGTTTCTGCCTCAATCGCTTTTATTCGCGCAGATCTCAAAAACCGTTTTGGCTTGCCTTGGAGTAATGCAACGCAATCTGAAATGCCTCTCATGGTTGTCGGGATGGGTAAATTGGGTGGCCTTGAGTTAAATCTCTCATCCGACATTGATTTGATTTTTCTATATGAGCATGAGGGCGAAACTACTGGCGGTCCCAAGAGTTTGTCTCACCATGAGTGGTTTACGCGAATGGGTAAACGCTTGATTAAGTTGCTTGCCGAGCATGATGCGAATGGCTTTGTATTCCGCGTAGATATGCGTCTTCGTCCTAATGGCGACTCTGGTCCATTGGCTTGTAGTCTAGATATGTTGGAAGAGTACCTTTTGGTGCAGGGCAGGGAATGGGAGCGTTATGCCTGGATTAAAGGTAGATTAATTGCGCCGCTACCGGGATCTCACGATTTTGTGCGTTGTCAAAAAGAGCTTGATCAACTCATTCGTCCTTTTGTATATCGCCGTCATTTGGATTACGGCGTCATCGCCTCCATTCGTGATTTGCATGCACAAATTCAGGCAGAAGCAGAAAAGCGGTCCTCGGGTCATCAGGGACGTTCGCGCGATATTAAATTGGGGCGGGGCGGTATTCGTGAAATTGAATTTTTAGCGCAAATGTTTCAACTGATGCGGGGTGGCACGGACCCTCGTTTTAGGGTTCGCCCAAGCTTGGAGGTCTTAGATCTGATCAAGCAATGCGACATCTTGCCCGCAGAGGAGGTAGATGCATTACAGGCAGCTTATATTTTCTTAAGACGCTTAGAGCATCGCATTCAGGTATGGGATGACCAGCAAACGCACTATCTGCCTGACGATGTACAAGTAAGGTCACGCTTAGCGATTTCGATGCAAGGTCAGAATACACAAGTAGATGCTTTTATGGCTGAACTGGACCGGCATCAGAACAAGGTTGCCCAGCTTTTTGAAAAAGCATTTTTACTCGATGATGATTCACGCCTTGAAATTGTGCCCTTAGCTCAAGACTGGACACCTGATCAAGCATTTTTCCCTGATTCTTATCTTCGCTGGCAGTCATGGATGGGCAGCCCAAAACAAAAATTATTACCAGAAAAAAGCCGTTTAATTTTCGATAACTTAATGTGTAAAGCAGCAGAGAGTTTGCAGATTGAAGGCTCAATCTCGGCCCATGCAGATAAAACACTGCAACGTTTTTTTGACTTGCTTGAGGCAATTGCAAGACGCAGCGCCTATCTTTCTATTTTGGCTGAGTACCCTAAAGCTCTGGCCAACGTACTTGCCCTACTCAAAGCCTCTCAATGGGGTGCTCAGTACTTAACACGTCATCCCCATTTATTAGATCACCTGTTGAATTCTCAGACTGAGAGAGCGTTAATCGAGGATCCAGAAAAATATTGGACTGAGGTGCGCGCTAATCTCAATATGCGGCTTGATGATGTGATGACTGAGGGGGACGGCCCCGAGCAGGCGATGGATATTTTGCGAGTCACCCATCACAACGAAACCTTCGTTACGCTATTGACCGATTTAGGTATTGGTGTGCAGCAAGCCTTATCGGTAGAGCGTGTCAGTGATCATTTATCTACGCTAGCAGATTTAATTTTGCAGACTACCTTCGAGCGTGTATGGCCTAGTGTTGCCAAAAAGTTTGACCTACCCCTTGCAGCTAATCCACCCTTTGCCGTTATTGCTTATGGCAAATTGGGGGGCAAGGAGCTGGGTTACGCCTCTGACTTAGACATCATCTTTTTGTATCAAGCGGAGGATTCGGATTACACCGCCCAAGAAATATATGCCTTACTAGCAAAGCGCATGATTAATTGGTTAACTGCATTTACCTCTACGGGTAGCTTATTTGAGATTGATACGCGCCTTCGTCCCAATGGCTCTGCTGGATTCTTGGTCACTAATGCCGAGGCTTTCAAAAAATATCAACTGCGTGAGGGTGATAACGCTGCCTGGGTATGGGAGCACCAAGCTTTGACTCGGGCGCGCTTCTCTGCTGGTAGTCCTGGTGTCGGAATATTCTTTGACTCTGTTCGCTTCGAGGTATTAAGTCAAAAACGTAATATTGATCAGCTCAGGACGGAAATTTTAGAAATGCGTCGAAAGGTGCATGCGGGGCATCCTAATGGCAATGTCGAGTTTGACTTAAAGCACGATGCAGGCGGCATGGTGGATATTGAATTTATTGTGCAGTTTCTAGTCCTGGCGTATGCCCATCAGCACACCCAGTTGATTGGCAATCTGGGTAATATTGCGCTGTTGCGTATTGCTGGAGATGTGGGCTTAGTTCCCCAGAGTCTTGCGCAATCCGTAGGAGATGCCTATCGTCTATTACGGGCACATCAACATCGCTTGCGTTTGGATGGGGCCGAGAAAACCCGCATCAATTTAGAGGCTGAGCTTGAACTCATTGCATCAAGAGATGCGGTCCAAGCGCTTTGGCTGGAGATATTCAAGGCGCCCTCTAATATCAGCTAGAAGGCGGGAAGCTAGTTTTGTTCTAGCAACTCACGAGCATGACGGCGAGTAGTGTCGGTAATTGTCGTTCCACCAAGCATGCGGGCTACTTCTTCAACGCGTTCAGGCCTGCCTAATATCCGCACTTGTGAGACTGTCTTCTCGCCGGTTTGTGACTTGCTCACCTTGAGGTGATGATTGCCTTGTGCAGCAACCTGCGGTAAATGGGTTACGCATAAGATTTGATGTGATTGGCCCAATTGATGCAAGAGTTTGCCAACGGTCTCAGCTACTGCACCACCAATGCCTGCATCAACTTCATCAAATATCAGTGTTGGGGTGAATGAGGCTTTGCTAGTGATAACGCTGATTGCTAAGCTAATGCGAGCCAGCTCACCACCAGAAGCCACTTTTGCAAGTGAGCGAGGAGTGCTGCCAGCATGGCCTGCAACCAGGAATTCAATTTGTTCAAGACCGTGAGATCCGCCTTCATTAAGAGGTGCAAGAGCAATCTCTAGGCGGCCGCCAGCCATAGATAAATCTTGCATTGCATCTGTCACTAATTTACCGAGATCGGATGCCGCTTTTTGGCGTTTTTGCGAGAGCTGTTTTGCAATCTTTTGGTAAGCGGATTCTTCCTGGGCAACTTGCGCACTTAATGCTTCAATATTTTGCGATGCAGTTAAAGCCTCAAGTCGTTCAGCAGTGGTTTGCAGCAAGCCTGGTAATTCATTGACTTCGGCGCGATATTTTCGGGCTGTGCTGTGCAGTGCTTGCATGCGCTCTTCAATCTGGGCAAGTCTGGTGGGGTCTAAATCAATCTTTTGTAGGTAGCGATTGAGCCCATGAATGGCTTCATCGAGCTGAATGCTGGCTGACTCTAGGGCTTGATTAATTTCCGCTAGCGCTGGGTCATGCTCGGCTAGTGCACCTACATTAGTGCATACCTTGGAGAGCGAAGATTCAAGTGAGTTATCGGCATCACTCAAAACTTCAATAGCCTCCTGGCAGCCACCAATCAGCTTTGCACCATTTGCTAAGCGTGCATGTTCGCTCTGTATGCTGACCCATTCACCTTCTTGCGGAGAAAGCTCGGTAAGTTCTTCTAATTGCCACTCCAAGCGCTCACGCTCACGTTCAACATCTTGACCTGCATTTTCTGCCTGCTCTAGGCGACGCCGAGAATCAGAAAGTATTTTGAATGCCTGTGCCACTTCAGTCGCGAGCGGTAGTAATCCAGCATGACGGTCTAAGAGTTCACGTTGAGCGCCACCTTTTAATAAAAGCTGGTGCGCATGCTGCCCATGAATATCTACCAGTTGATCACCTGCTTCGCGCAATTGCACCAACGTTGCAACACTACCGTTGATAAATGCGCGGCTACGACCATTGGTCTCCACGGTTCTTTTAAGCAATAAGCTTTGACCATCATCCTCAAGAGGGAAGCCTTGTGCATCAAGCCATTGGCCAAAGGACGGCACGAGCTCAGACTCAATCCGAAAGAGCGCAGAGATTTCTGCGCGATTACTACCTTCTCGTATTTGGCTGCTATCAGCACGCTCACCGAGAACTAGGCCAAGAGCGTCTAGTAGGATAGATTTACCAGCACCAGTTTCGCCGGTGAGCACGGTAAAGCCACTAGCAAAATCTAGCTCTAATTGATCGACGATGACAAAGTCACGAAGGGAGATGGTTTGAAGCATGTATTAGCGTAGCAAAAAGCACAACATCAGAAAGTCGATGGGTATTCATTCCAATGCAATTTCTCACGCAAAGTCTTGTAGTCGCTGTGATTGCTGGGGTGTAGTAGAGAAATGGTTTTATCAGATTGGCGTACTTCAACCTTGTCGCCACTTTGTAAATTCGTTTGCGATTGCATATCAAAATTGACAATGACTTCCAGTCCATTGACCACCTCAATCACCGTAACGCTATCTTGTGGCAAGACAATGGGTCGATTAGATAAGGAGTGTGGGGCAATTGGGACAAGCAATATGCCCGCCACGTGTGGATGCAAAATCGGACCACCCGCAGATAAGGCGTATGCAGTCGACCCAGTAGGGGTCGACACAATCAAACCATCAGAACGTTGGTTGTACATAAATGAACCATTTACTTGCACTGCTAACTCCACCATCCCAGAGATACCAGAGCGGTTCACGACAACATCATTGAGCGCTAACGCACGATTAATTTCTTTGCCATCCCGCAGAACTACCGCATCGAGCAAAGTGCGGGTATCGGCTTCATATTGGCCGGAAATAATTTTAGGTAGAGTGGTCTGAACCGACTGGATTGGAATATCAGTCATATAACCAAGACGACCCATATTGATTCCAACAAGCGGAACATTGCTGCCTGCTAATTGACGCGCAATGCCTAGCATGGTGCCATCGCCACCCAAAACGACAACAAGGTCAATGGCTCCAGCAAAGTCTTGCGCAGTTTTTGTGGGGTAGCCGCTCAAACCAAGGTGAGCAGCTGTTTCGGACTCAATAAAGACCTCACAACCCAATCCCAAGACTACTTTGGCTAGGTCTTTTAGGTGCTCCTCAATGCCATCAGCATGAAATTTGCCGACAAGCGCAACCCGGCTAAATGCCTTCTTGGTGGAATTTTGGGATGGGCTTAACATATAACGATTAAACCATAGGCATAAAATCTCTTCCAACATGGATGAACGTTCCCGCGCACTGCTAAAAACCCTCATCGAGCGCTATATCGAGGAGGGCCAGCCTATTGGCTCGCGTACGCTATCTAGATTCTCGGGTTTGGACCTTTCTGCAGCCACTATTCGCAATGTTATGGCCGATCTGGAGGATATGGGGCTTGTTACTAGTCCCCATACATCTGCTGGTCGTATTCCAACCCCCCGGGGCTATCGCCTGTTTGTAGACACCATGGTGACTGTGCGCCCCTTGGAAGCGATGGCAGCTCGAGAGGTTGAAAAAGGCCTTTTGCCGGATTCTCCGCAAAGGGTCCTGAACTCGGCAGCGCAGATTTTGTCCAACTTGACCCATTTTGCTGGTGTTGTCATGACACCCAAACGCGCCCAGGTTTTTAAACATATTGAGTTCTTGCGCTTAGGCGAAGGTAAGATTTTGCTCATCATGGTTACGCCAGAGGGTGATGTGCAAAATCGTATATTGCCAACGACTCAGGATTACACGCCAAGTCAACTCATTGAGGCGGGTAACTTTATCAACGCCCAGTTTGCTGGAAAAAGTTTTGATCAAGTGCGTATGCATCTGAAATCTGACTTAGATAATTTGCGCACAGATATTGCTGGGTTAATGGCTTTGGCCTTGCAAGCCGGTGTTGCTGATTACGACATGGGGCGAGGCGATATGGTTTTGTCTGGCGAGCGGCGCTTACTCAATGTTGGGGACTTAAGCTCCAATCTCGATAAATTGCGCAAGATGTTTGATATGTTGGAGCAAAAATCAGTGCTCATGCAATTGCTTGATGTATCAAGTCATGCGGATGGCATTCAAATTTTTATTGGTGGCGAAAGCGATTTATTGCCCTATGAGGATCTCGCTGTAATTAGCGCCCCATATAGCGTAGACGGTCAAATAGTGGGAACGCTTGGCGTCATTGGGCCAACACGGATGGCGTATGACCGAGTTATTCCTATTGTGGATATCACCTCAAAATTATTATCGGGCGCTTTAAGCTCCTAATTACAAATCGAACTTTTATATTTAAAACTCATTACCAGAGACAAAACATCTTGAATCAAAACCCGCATCTACGCGCTTCCAAAACGGCAGTCTTGCTGTTGAACTTGGGTACACCATCTGCTCCAACGTCTAAAGCGGTTCGCGCTTATCTAAAAGAATTTCTTTCTGATCCACGCGTAGTAGAAATTCCGCGCATTATTTGGTGGTGCATTTTGAATGGCATTATTTTGCCAATTCGTAGTAGTGCTTCTGCGAAAAAATATGCCTCTATTTGGTTGCCAAAGTTAGGTTCTCCCTTAATGCACTACTCACGCTTGCAAGCGAAAGAGTTGGGCGAAAAATTTGCCAATGAGGGCCATACAGTTTTAGTAGATTTAGCAATGCGCTATGGCCAACCCTCTACACAGGCCGCCCTCGAGAGTCTTAAGGCGCAAGGTATGGAGCGCTTATTGCTATTACCTTTGTACCCTCAGTACTCTGCCACAACCACAGCGTCTAGCTTTGATGAAGTCTTTCGTGTTCTCGGCACTTGGCGCGACCAACCAGAGTTGCGCTTGGTCAAACACTATCACGACAACTCTGCGTACATTTGCGCATTGCGTGATCAGGTGTTATCGAGCTGGGATAAAGATGGGCGCCCAGACTTTGCAAAAGGCGATCGCTTTGTAATGTCTTTTCATGGTTTGCCAAAGCGTAATTTAATGAAGGGTGATCCCTATCATTGTGAGTGCCTGAAAACGGGTCGCTTGCTTGGCGAGTCTCTGGGTTTAGAGCCCGGACAATATATTGTGACCTTTCAGTCGCGCTTTGGTAAGGCGGAATGGTTAAAGCCTTATACAGCTCCAACAATTGAAAAGTTAGCTAAAGAAGGTTGTCAGCGCATCGATATTTTTTGCCCAGGATTTCCGGCGGATTGCTTGGAGACCTTAGAGGAGATTGCCATGGAAGCCCGCGAAATCTTCCTAGAGCATGGTGGTAAAGACTATCGCTACATTCCCTGTTTGAACAGCAGCCCCAAGTGGATAGAGGCTCTGAGCGATATTGCCCATCACCATCTTCAAGGCTGGTCTTTAGGTGTGGAGTCTGACGCTGAATTAGCGAAGCGCAATGAAAGGGCTGAGCTGGCTGAAAGAATGAAGTCTTGAAATTGCAACAATCAGCCCCATATTGCAAATTAATAGCCATCTTTATAGAAAAGTAAAATAGCGTCCATGACACAAGAAAACCAACACCCATCCCCAGAGCAAGAGAATCCTGCAACAGAGCCAGTTAGCGAAACTGCAGCAGAAACTCCGGCTGTAAAAACGCCTGAACAGGAAATTGCCGAACTCAATCAAAAGATTGGTGAGCTGCAAGACAACTTCTTGCGCGCTAAGGCGGAAGGAGAAAATATTCGTCGCCGTGCAGTGGAAGATATTGCGAAGGCGCATAAATTTGCGATTGAAAGTTTTGCAGAGCATTTAGTGCCTGTAACTGATAGTCTTTATGCCGCATTGGGTACTGATGCTGGTGATGCCAAAGCCTTTAAAGAGGGCTTGGAAATTACTCTTAAGCAGCTACTGTCTGCTTTTGAAAAAGGCCGTATGACAGAAATTAACCCTGCGGTTGGGGATAAGTTTGACCCGCATCATCACCAAGCTATTGCTTCGGTACCTTCCGAGCAAGAGTCCAATACGGTGGTTTCTGTGTTGCAGCGTGGCTATACCGTAGCCGATAGGGTTTTAAGACCTGCTTTAGTGACGGTCAGCGCCCCAAAATAAGCTAAATAAGGGCTAAAACCCCAAAAAACGCATAAAAAGGCAGATTTCTGCCTTTTTTGCTCTTTATCCCCTTGAAATCCCTTTTTTAGACCCCATTTACTGGGTATCGAAATATTTATCAGTACAACAAACAATTTAATTTTTTGGAGCAATTATGGGAAAGATTATCGGAATCGACTTAGGAACCACAAATTCATGTGTTTCAGTCGTTGAAAACAATGCACCGAAAGTTGTTGAGAACGCTGAAGGCGGTCGCACAACTCCATCCATCATCGCTTACGTTGAAGATGGCGAAGTGTTGGTTGGTGCGCCAGCAAAACGTCAGTCAGTGACAAATCCTAAAAACACCATCTACGCAGTGAAGCGTTTGATGGGTCGTAAATTTACCGATCCTGAAGTGCAAAAAGACATTGGCTTGATGCCTTATTCAATTATTGCCGCTGATAACGGCGATGCCTGGGTATCAGCACGCGATAAGAAAATGGCGCCACAACAAGTGTCTGCTGAAATTCTGCGCAAGATGAAGAAAACCGCCGAAGATTACCTCGGCGAAGAGGTGACAGAAGCAGTGATTACTGTTCCTGCTTACTTTAACGACAGTCAACGTCAAGCAACTAAAGATGCTGGCCGTATTGCTGGTTTAGATGTGAAGCGCATCATCAACGAGCCTACTGCTGCTGCATTAGCGTTTGGCTTGGACAAGCAAGACAAAGTGGATCGCAAGATCGCTGTGTATGACTTGGGCGGCGGTACATTCGACGTATCCATCATTGAGATTGCTAACGTTGACGGTGAGAAGCAGTTTGAAGTGCTTTCTACTAACGGCGACACCTTCTTGGGTGGCGAAGACTTTGACCAACGCATCATTGATTGGATCATTGCTGAGTTCAAAAAAGAACAAGGCGTTGATTTGAGCAAAGACGTATTAGCTTTGCAGCGTTTGAAAGACGCTGCTGAGAAAGCCAAGATCGAATTGTCATCTGCACAGCAAACTGAAATCAATTTGCCATACGTAACAGCTGACGCTAGCGGTCCCAAGCATTTGAACTTGAAGTTGACTCGTGCCAAGTTGGAGTCCTTGGTTGAAGAGTTGATCAGCCGTACCGCTGGTCCATGCTTAACTGCCATTAAAGATGCTGGTGTAAACGTAGCTGATATCGACGACGTGATTTTGGTTGGTGGTCAAACCCGTATGCCTGCGGTTCAAGACAAGGTAAAAGAAATCTTTGGTAAAGAGCCACGTAAAGACGTTAACCCAGATGAAGCCGTTGCTGTTGGCGCGGCAATTCAGGGTTCCGTATTGTCTGGTGATCGTAAAGACGTATTGCTCTTGGACGTTACCCCATTGTCATTGGGTATCGAAACTCTTGGTGGCGTCATGACCAAGATGATTCCTAAAAACACTACGATTCCTACCAAGCATTCACAGGTTTACTCTACTGCGGAAGACAACCAGCCTGCTGTAACCATTAAGTGCTTCCAAGGTGAGCGCGAGATGGCTGCTGCTAACAAGCTGCTAGGTGAATTTAACCTCGAAGGTATTGCTCCTGCGCAACGCGGTATGCCACAAATTGAAGTGACCTTTGACATCGATGCCAACGGTATTTTGCATGTAACAGCAAAAGACAAAACTACTGGCAAGGAGAACAAGATCACCATCAAGGCAAACTCTGGTTTGACTGAGGAAGAAATTCAACGCATGGTGAAGGATGCTGAAGCCAATGCTGCTGAAGATAAGAAAGCGCTTGAGTTGGTAACTGCACGCAATACTGCAGATGCCTTAGCTCACTCAACTAAGAAGGCCTTGGAAGAGCATGGCGCTAGCTTAGAAGCTTCCGAAAAAGAAGCGATTGAAGCGGCCTTGAAAGATTTGGACGAAGCAATCAAAGGTAGCGATAAAGAAGCCATTGAAGCGAAGACTGAGGCGTTGGGCAAGGCAAGTCAGAAGTTGGGCGAAAAAGTCATGGCTGCTGAACAGGCTAAGGCTGGCGGCGCTGCTGCTGGTGCGGCTCCTGGTGGCGCTGCCCCTGGTGCAGCTCCCGATGCAGATGTCGTTGATGCTGATTTCAAAGAGGTTGATGACAAGAAGTAATTCTGCAATTAGATATTCATTAACGTAGTTTTGATGTACTTAAATAACAAGTCGGCCTCGTGCCGACTTGTGTCATTCAGGTTGTTGAGAGGAATAGGCCGTGCCTAAAAGTAAACGCGATTTTTATGAAGTGCTTGGTGTAGCAAAAGGTGCCAGTGACGATGAGCTGAAAAAGGCCTATCGCAAGATGGCGATGAAACATCACCCAGATCGCAATCCCGATAGCAAAACGGCTGAAGCCCAATTTAAAGAAGTTAAAGAAGCCTACGAAACCTTAACCGATCCCAATAAACGTGCTGCCTATGATCAGTATGGTCATGCTGGTGTTGATCCTTCAATGGGTGGCGGATTTGGCGGCGGCGGTTTCGGTGGCGGCGGATTTTCTGATGCGTTTGGGGATATCTTCGGCGATATCTTCGGTCAAGGCGGCGGTCGTCAGTCTGGTCCTCAAGTCTATAAGGGCGCAGATTTACGCTACAACATGGACATTACGCTTGAGCAAGCGGCTGAGGGCTATACAACCCAAATTCGTGTGCCTAGCTGGAGTAATTGCAAACCTTGCCATGGAACTGGTGCAGAGCCGGGATCCAAGGCTGAGACATGCACAACCTGTAATGGTCATGGTCAGGTACGCGTGCAACAAGGCTTCTTTTCGATGCAGCAAACTTGCCCTAAGTGCCGCGGTACTGGTGAGTACATTCCAAAGCCATGCAAAACTTGCCATGGCAGTGGAAAATACAAAGAACAAAAAACACTTGAGATCAAAATACCTGCAGGTATCGATGATGGCATGCGCGTGCGTTCGGTTGGCAATGGAGAGCCGGGCATCAATGGCGGACCATCTGGTGATCTCTATGTAGAGGTACGCGTTAAGCCGCATAAGGTATTTGAGCGTGATGGCAGTGATTTGCACGTTCAAATGCCAATATCGTTTGCGACAGCTACTATCGGTGGTGAAATCGAAGTGCCAACGCTCTCTGGTCGCGTGGAGTTTCCGATTCCTGAGGGAACTCAGACTGGTAAGACATTCCGCTTGCGTAATAAAGGCATCAAAGGATTGCGCTCAACCATGGTGGGCGATCTTTTTGTTCATGTTCTCGTAGAGACACCGGTAAAGCTTACCGATGAGCAAAAGAAATTACTGCAACAGTTTGACGATAGCCTGAAATCCGGTGGCGACAAACATAGCCCCCAACAAAAGGGTTGGTTTGACGGGGTTAAGAGTTTCTTTAGCTAGTAACTAGTGGGCAGGCTGGCAATTAGCCAGCAAAGCCATGCTCGGGTCCGGGGAATTTCCCGGACTTCACTTCGCGTACATAGGCCTTGATGGCGGCTTCAACGGAGTGATGGCCATCCATAAAGTTTTTGACAAACTTCGGTGGCTTACCTGGGCTGATGCCCAACATATCCTGGAGAACCAATACTTGACCAGAGCAATCTGGGCCAGCACCAATTCCAATGGTGGGAATACGAAGCTCAGCAGTAATTTTTTCACCCAATGAAGATGGAATTGCTTCGAGCACAACCATTTGGGCGCCAGCCTCTTGGCATGCAAGTGCTTGCTCAAGCATGACGCTTGCGGAATCCTTAGATTTACCTTGCACCTTATAGCCGCCCAAGACGTGAACTGATTGAGGTAGTAAACCTAGGTGTGCGCAAACGGGAACACTGCGCGCCACCAAGTGGCTAATGACGTCAACTTGCCATTCGCCGCCACCTTCGAGCTTTACCATATCAGCGCCAGCGCGCATCAACTGTGCAGCTGACTCTAGGGCCTGCACTGGATCCCCGTAGCTTGCAAATGGCAGGTCAGCGATGACAAATGCATGGGTATTGGCACGCGCTACACATTCGGTGTGATATGCCATTTGTTCAATGGTCACTGGCGTAGTGCTAGAGTGACCTTGAATTACATTGCCCAATGAATCACCAATCAAAATGGTTTCAACTCCGCAGCGATTCAGAAGCGCTGACATAGTTGAGTCATATGCGGTGAGCATAGAAATCTTTTCGCCCTCAGCATGCATTGCGAGGAGCTTAGTAATTGTGATTGGCTTGTCGCCCTGTAAGTAACCCATGGCGAGAGTTTAATGAATTAATGAGCCGTTTGGCTATAAACGTCTTTTTCCCCGCAATTGCAGTTCCTGCAGGGTAGTTTTTCAATTCTTTGATGTGCCACGTTGGGTAAGTAGGCCTTGAGTTCGCCCCAGTTGGGCAAAAAGATATCGGGAGCTATTTCTAGAAGGGGTAGAAGTACAAAGGAGCGCTCGATGATTCTGGGGTGCGGAAGCATCAAATCCGTTTCGCTTTGAGTAACCCCTTCAAAAGCAAGAATGTCCAGGTCAAGGGTCCGAGGAGCGTTTGCATATGGTCGCTCACGACCAAATTCTTGCTCAATAGTTTGGCAAACATGCAATAGGCCATAGGGGCTTAATTCGGTCTCGACTTCAATGACGGCGTTAATGTAGTCACCGCCCGCAGCCTCAACAGGCGCGCTTTGATAGAAGCAGCTTTTAGCTAAGATTTGCAGTTCGGAGCGCAATGCCAAACAAACAATGGCATCAGTAATAAGCTG
>CANBSM010000020.1 GCA_947372155.1 Burkholderiaceae bacterium | reverse complement strand
CATACTCTTCGGGAGTGCGCGTATCAAAGAAATAAGTAGTTCGATCAGACTGTTCTTTCCATGTCTGTACATCGCCCAGGTTAGCGCGCTTAACGCCAGCACGATCAGCAACACTGCGAGCGCGGACCGCCGCTGCATTTCTTGTATCTTCGCTCACCTCTTGAAATTTTCTGCTTTGCCCCTTATTCAAGTCTTGGCCAGCAAGTGTCCAGCCAATTGTGCCGTTACGTAGCGCATTGACTTCGTTTGGTATGCCAGCATTAATCAGTGACTGAGTGCCAATAATGCTGCGAGTTCTGCCTGCGCAGTTCACAATGATCTTCGTCTTTGGGTTCGGTGCTAATTCTGGGAGACGCAGAACGAGCTCTGCCCCTGGAACGCTGATGCCTGTCGGAATGCTCATCGTGTTGTATTCATCAAAACGGCGTACGTCCACAACAACGACATCTTCCTTGTTATCGATTAATTGCTTTACTTCTTGCGCGGATAGCGAAGGGGTATGACGCTTGGATTCTACAAACTCACCAAATGATTTACTGGGAACATTGACATCTTTAAATAATTCACCACCAGCTGCCTTCCAGCCTTGAACGCCTCCTTCAAAAACCGATACATCGGTGTAGCCAAGATTGACTAAGCGTTGCGCAGCCAATTGAGCGGAACCTTCGCCATCATCTAGGGTGACGATAGGCGTGTTTTTCTTTGGCAGCTTTGCGTAAGCATCAATCTCGATTCTGGAAAGAGGCAGGTTTGCAGCAAAGAGGGGGTGCTCTTGCGCATGGGGATCTTCCTCACGCACATCTAAGAATGCAATCTCTTCTTTATTGAGAAGTTTGTTACGAACGAATGAATGATTTTTAGTTTGAATAGTCATGCTGTCTCTCTGATTTTTTATGGAGTCATTATCTTTTAATCTGACCCTGGCCTGAATTATTGGGGGCGGAATGTATTAGCCGGAGACTGCCTATGGGCGCCTACAGACCAGCCCAGAGGTGAGCGCAGCGCTCATTTTTGGGTAAGTGGAGAACCCGATGGGCCGGTAGATGGGCAATAAAGGCGATTTTCTGGGCATTTTTGGCCTTTTTGGGCATTTTGGGTTCAATCAGGATATTTTGAATTAACACTTAAATATAAGAGTTATCCCTGATTTAGGGGGCGATTTTCTATGGTTTTTATGGGGATATACTGACTTCGCTGTCAGTATAAATATTCATTTGTTAATAGGAGACGAGATGTCACAACACGATACATTGTTGGCTGCTTTTGAAACTTACAAAGCTGAAAACGAAAAATTCATTGAAAAAGGTATTAAGGCATCTGCTGCTCGCGCACGTAAGGCCTTGCAAGAAATCGCTGGTGCCTGCAAAGAGCGCCGTAAAGAAATTACTGCTGCTAAAGAGGCAATGGAAGCTAAGAAGTAATTCTCACTCCAGACTGATTGATAAGCCTAGCTTTTAGGAGCTAGGCTTTTTTATTGGCACAGTGCGAACTACAAATTATCTTAGGTGACAACGCTAAACAAGGTTAGCTTCATTGCCTTGCTTCGAATAGGTACTAGCGCTTGATATTCAGGACTGTTAGCCCAGGTATGAGCATCCTGTACTTCAGGAAATTCCAGCTCCACAAAAGTGCTGAAGGGTGCAGCCTGTAATTCATTCCAAAATAGTTCCACAACTGATCCGCGGTTTTTAATGACGCCTTTGTAAAGCTCAACAGTTTTACTTACCTGACTTCTATATTCTTCAAATGCGGCTTGATCGCTCAACTCCATTAATCCAATGACTTTGATCATCATGACTCCTTATGTAGATTGCTTTATGTCAAGAGTGTATAACCACGCTATAGTTGGATTATGAATAAAGAGCAATTTCAAGTGCTGCTTCAGCGGGAAGGATTTCCTGACCCGGTAGAGGTTCAGCAAGCCCCCAACGGACGGCTTGGTCAGCATGAGCACCCCTTTGAAGTAAAGGCGCTAGTGATTGAAGGCAGTATCGATATCACCATTCATGGAAAGAGTAGGACCTATCAGGCTGGTGATGTATTTGAGTTGGGATGGAAAGAAGTGCATTCTGAGTCGTATGGATCTGAGGGGGTGAAATATCTTGCCTCTAGAAAACGATAAACAATATTCAAAAATTGAGAGCGATATGAAAATCGGATTTATTGGTCTTGGCAATATGGGTTTACCAATGGCCCTTAACTTATTAAAAGCTGGACACCAAGTGACTGGATTTGATTTGGTAAAGAGTCAGCTTGATGTCTTTGCAGCTGCAGGAGGCGCCATTGCAGCAAATGCTCATGACACTGCAAAAGATGCCGATGTATTGATCAGTATGCTGCCTGCTTCTCGTCATGTAGAGGGCTTATACCTGGGTGATGCCGGTTTGTTGGCAAGCGCAAATCCTAAAACATTACTCGTTGATTGTTCAACGATTTCACCAAAGGTGGCGCAAGCCGTTGCTGCTGCCGCCAAAGCAAAAGGCTTTGCCATGATTGACGCACCAGTCTCGGGTGGGACTGCAGGTGCACAAGCGGGTACTTTAACGTTTATGGTCGGCGGCGAAACTAACGATGTTCAGTGCGCACGTCCCTTATTAGAGAAGATGGGTAAGAATATCTTTCATGCGGGCGGCAATGGATCAGGACAGACCGTCAAGGTTTGCAACAACATGCTCTTGGGGATTCAAATGTTAGGAACGAGCGAGGCGCTACGTTTAGGAATTGCAAATGGTATGGATCCTAAAGTTCTATCTGACATCATGTCTAAGAGTTCGGGTCGCAACTGGGCATTGGAGCTATATAACCCTTGCCCAGGTGTAATGGAAAACGTGCCTTCCTCAAAAGGCTATGCTGGTGGTTTTGGTGTAGATCTCATGCTCAAAGACATGGGATTGGCGGTAGAGAATGCAGAAGATCTAGATGCTAGCGTTCCTCTTGGGAAATTGGCGCAGCAACTTTATGAGAGCCATAGTAAAGCAGGCTATGGCCAGCTGGATTTCTCAAGCGTCTTTAATTTAAAAAAATAAATTACGAGGCTTCCTAGGAGACAGCCAGCGGTTTTCCTTGACGCTTGCTCATTTGACCAATGACGCGGGCGCCCAGGAATTGATGTTGATTAAAGATATCCAATACCGCTTTAACGCTGTCAGGGCTGCAAGATACTAATAAGCCGCCACTGGTTTGGGGATCGGTCAGTAAAGCCCGTTGAGCTAATGTGAAATCTGCAGGAATACCAACTTCATCGCCATAGCTAAGCCAGTTGCGATCGGAAGCGCCGGTAATGACACCATCGTCAGCCAATTTTTGTACATTCGATAGTAGGGGCACTTGGCTCCAGTCAATGTGAGCTGTACAGTTGGAGCCTCGTGCGAGCTCTAAGGTATGGCCAGCTAATCCAAAGCCAGTGACATCCGTTAATGCATGCACGCCAGAAAGCTTGGCTAAATCAGGTCCGGCAGAATTTAGCTTGGTAGTGTTGGAGATCATCTCTCGATAGCCATCTGGGCCCAAGAGATCTTTTTTGAGCGCCGCAGATAAAACGCCAACTCCCAATGGTTTTCCGAGAATCAATACATCCCCAGGTTTGGCGCTGGCATTACTTTTTACGCGCTTAGGATCCACAATACCAATAGCTACAAGTCCGTAAATAGGTTCTACAGAATCAATCGTATGACCACCTGCAATGGGTATGCCGGCACTACGACAGGCTTCAGCACCACCTTCCAGAATGCGTGCAATGGTTTTATTGGATAAGACCTTAATTGGCATGCCTACTAAGGCAAGTGCGAATAGGGGAGTGCCACCCATTGCATAAATATCGCTAATGGCATTCGTGGCAGCAATTTTTCCGAAATCAAATGGATCATCCACTATCGGCATGAAAAAATCGGTCGTAGCTACGATCGCTTGAGATTCATTGATCTGATAAACGGCAGCGTCATCGGAAGTTTCAATGCCAATGAGCAACTCTTTTGGAAAGGGAAGTTGCGGGACGTTTTGGAGGATTTCAGAAAGAACGCCAGGAGCAATTTTGCAGCCGCAGCCTCCACCATGAGAAAGGGAGGTAAGGCGTGGTTCGGTAGGGGAATTTGCTGTGTTCGCGGTATTCATATAGCGAGAGTATCAGATGCAGAGCGGAGTCTGTTTATTGTCGTAGCAGGGACTCTATTTTCCCTTTGACCTCACTGCTATCAACGTTCTCGATAGCGCCAATCCAAACCCCTTCAATCTTGCCGCTTTTGCTGACAAGGAAGGTGGTGGGTAATCCACGGGCTTTCCAAGACTTGTAGGCGGTGCTATTGCGATCAAGCAAGATTTCGAGACTGTTTTCAGAGAAGCCATTACCTTTTAAGAACTGCATGACACGTGGTTTCATTTCAGCGAGATTCACCGCTAAAACAACAAGGCCCTTAGAGCCATAACTTTCTTGGAGCTGAGCAAGCTCTTCAAATTCTTCGCGACAGGGTTCACACCAGCTGGCCCAAAAGTTCACGACGATAACTTTACCCTTGAGGCTGGATATATCTACTGATTTACCGGATAGATTATTCAGTTGAAGGGGAGGGGCGATTGATGGGAGGCCTAACTGAGCTGCAGGACGCCATTGAGCGTTAGCTGAAAAGCTGCATACGGTCAGAAAAGAAAAAGCTAGCACAAGAGAAAATTCTCGGGCTAGCTTATGCATAAATAACTTCATCAAATTTCTTTATGAAGCATTAGCTAATGCGTCTGCTAGTAATTTTGTACTTGAAGTTGTCCGGATCAAGAGAGTCAAAACGACCTTCATTATTTTCTGCTTGTGGGTACATTAAGAATGGAATATCACCTTTACTACCGAGCTTGGAGCCTGGCAATGCGATGTCATGATCATAGTTATAAGCCATCCAGTTCATTTCCCAATTGCCAAAGAGGTAATCACGAATAGCGATTACTTTTGGATCGGTAACAGCTAGACCACCAGTTTCCTCAAGAATCACTTTGCGAACGTCTGCTGGATCGACGGGCACCCAGCCAAAACCTGATGCATAGAACTCGGCGCGGCAATGTTGCGCTTTAGTGATATCACCAGACTTGCCCAAGCTCTTATAGCCACGTGCAGAATCGGCAATCCGAATACCATAGACATCACGTGCTGGTAACCCAGCTGAACGCGCTAGCGCTACAAAAACAGCGTTGATATCAGCGCATTTTCCGCCAAGGTTATTGGTTTCAAGCATGAGCTTGACATCACCTTGACCACAACCGCGTGTTTTTGGATCACGATGCGTGTTATCGACTACCCAGTTATAAATTGCTTTGGCTTTATCAATATCGCTAGCGTTGGGTGGGAGTTTGGCAAGTGCTTCTTGTGCCTTTGCTTTCACAATGCCATCGGTAGGTAGGTATTTAGTAGGGCGAGTCCAAAAGCGTTGATCTGCTTTGGAGAGCTTCAAGGCGGGATTTGCTGCTGAGAGCTCTAGGTTGCGATTGCGGGTGCTTACCAAGATAGAAACTTTGACGCTATGAGTAGTCGCGGCAGCATCCCATTTAGTCCAAACCATACGCGCTTGCTTATCTGGAGTCTCATACATTTGGGTTACTGCTTTAGGATCGCTCGCCTCTGAACGGATAGCAATAGTACGGAAGTAATCTGTATCCAAAACGAGAGGCAATGGAACCCAACTCTGTGCGATACCTTTGGGCGACTCTAAATTCACCTCAGTCACGATTTCGTATGTAGTCCACTCGAGTGAAGATTGGGCAAATACAGAAGCAATTGGGCTGAGTGTTGGCAATGCTAATGCGCCAACAATGGTTTTAATAGCTGAGCGGCGTGATGTAGTCATATTGGGTTACTTAAGTGGTAATAAAACTAGGAATAGATATTTTAACGAACCGGTTAGCGGTTAAAGCTTCTCTTGGGTGGGCTATTGCGCTTTGCTGGGTTTCCAGCTGCCCCAGCAGGCCTTGGCTTGCGAGATTGCTGGTGTTGCTGACTGCGCAACTGAATCGGTTGCGCCACAGCATTTGGATCTGGTTCAAAACCGGCAATCACTTCTTGCGGCAACTTTTGTTTAATCAGTTTTTCAATATCCCTGAGCATTTGATGTTCATCAACGCACACCAGAGAGACTGCTACGCCATTTGAGCCAGCGCGCCCAGTACGTCCAATGCGATGTACGTAATCTTCAGAAACGTTGGGAAGGTCATAGTTCACTACATGAGGGAGCTGGTCAATATCGATGCCACGAGCAGCAATATCAGTGGCGACCAATGCAGTTAATTTACCAGCCTTGAAATCGGCCAATGCTTTGGTGCGAGCGCTTTGGCTTTTATTGCCATGAATGGCCATGCTGGTGATGCCATCCTTTTCCAGCTGAGTAACTAACTTATTCGCGCCATGCTTGGTGCGAGTAAAGACCAGTACCTGCTTCCAATCATTGGTCTTGATGAGGTGCGCCAACAAGGGGTGTTTCTTCGTTCTATCAACCGGATGAATTAACTGGGCAATCGCTTCATTGGTGCTATTGCTACGTGCCACCTCAATTAGCTCGGGTGAATTGAGTAAGCCGTCTGCTAATTGTTTAATTTCGGTAGAGAAGGTTGCTGAGAACAAAAGATTCTGACGCTTTTTAGGTAGGGCAGCTAAGATCTTTTTAATGTCACGTAAGAAACCCATATCGAGCATGCGATCGGCTTCATCTAAAACCAAAATCTCAATGTCGTTTAGCGATACGCAATTTTGTGACATGAGGTCCAGCAGTCGACCTGGTGTTGCAACCAATATATCGAGACCGCCAGCAATGGCTTTGATTTGTGGATTAGCGCCAACCCCGCCAAAAATAACGGTGGACTTGAGGCCAGTGTATTTGCCATAAGTCACGACAGACTCTTGGACTTGAGCTGCTAATTCACGAGTGGGAGTCAAGATTAAAACTCGTAACAATCTTTTGCCGCTAGATTTAGGGGTGCTGCTTAAACGTTGCAGAATTGGAAGCGTAAAGCCTGCAGTTTTGCCTGTGCCGGTTTGTGCGGCAGCTAAAAGATCGCCACCTTTTAAGACGGCAGGGATCGATTTTGCTTGAATGGGTGTGGGGCTGGTATAGCCTTCTTCAGCAATAGCGCGAAGAATGGGTTCTGATAAACCAAGATCTGTAAATAACATAGGGGCCAATAAAGTATTGACCCGTATTCAATTAAACGACTATCCCGGCCAATGGGGTGAGCTGCCACGCTAGAGCGTTTGCAGTAAGAGCCTCTATTTTAAGTCATCAACCCCAAAAGCCAGTTAATTAAAGAATTACGCTGGATTCCAGAGGTTTGGCACGACAGTATTGGCATAACCGGATACAAATGACTTTTCTGCACCAGTTGCAGGATCAAATACCGAGCGATGAATGCGGCCGATATTGCCACCATACACATGAATGCTGATCGAAGTTTTATCACTCAAGCTGTTCTCGACCACATGAATGTCGTGAGTATCTGGCGATACGGTATCAACGTGCCCAGGCAGACTGACGCATGCATTACCTGCTTTGAAACTGGAATCTGCTTGACGATAGTAGGGTGTGCCTGTTTCTTGACCGCGCAACTGACCAATCATTCCCCAAACGGTGTGATTGTGTAGTGGTGTTTTTTGACCCGGACCCCAAACGAAACTCACTACAGAGAAGCGATCCAATGGATCTGCATAGAGGAGATATTGCTGGTAGTACTGCGGGTGAGGTTTAGTGAATTCTTCTGGTAACCAATCATCTACTGCAATCAGCTTCTTTAATATTTTCTTGCCTTCAGTAAAAACGATCTCTTCGGTTGGCTTTTGCTCGAGCAGCAAGCTGAGTTCTTTAACAAAGGTTAGTAACTTTCCATCAGGCATATTCCGCTCCTATACTAATTTTACTCAGCAAGAAATAACCCATCAGGCCATGCCTTGGGTTTGAGTGAGTTGGTATCAACGCAGACGATATGTAATACCGCGCTGGCAATGATTTCTAAATCTTCGCTGCCAAGAACTTTTCTCTGTGCTGTTTGTTTCACTGATATTTGAGTGCGACCACGATGCTCAATCGCCTGATCAATATAAAGAATGTCATCCAAGCGGCCTGGCTTATAGAAATTCATAGTGAGTTCACGCACGGGCATTACGATATTGAGTTCATTAACCAGCTTGGTGGGGCTTAAGCCTCGTTGGGCAAGCCATTCTGCGCGACTACGTTCAAAAATCTCGAGATAACGTCCGTGATAGACAAAACCTGCTGCATCTGTATCGGAGTAACAGACTCGATGGGTGTAAGTAAATAAAGCAGGGTTTGGGTTGTGGGTAGTTGTCATCGATTGGTAAGCTAGTTTGGCAATATAAGCATCATATTACGGTGGGGCATGCCTGCCTCATCATATATGGGGCCTTCAGGTTTAAAGCCTAGTTTTTGATAGAAGGGGATGGCAGCTACTTGGGAGTGCAAAACGATAGACTCCGCCCCTTGAGATTTAGCGAGGTCAATCAGCTTTTCCAGAATTTTTCTTCCTATTCCCTGATTTCTAAATTGCGTCAAGACAGCCATGCGTCCAATTTGAGCCTGTCTGCCGCCTAAATCTACTAATCTTCCAGTCCCAATACAGCGCCCATTTAGATGGGCTAGTGCGTGGGTGGCAGAGGGATCGAATTCATCTAACTCAAGCTCAGCTGGAACCTTTTGCTCCCATATAAATACCTCTTGGCGCACCAAAAAGGCTGCTATTTCAGCTTCTGTCCATGGTTTTATCAGTATTTCCAAGATTCTCAGTATCTCCAAGCGCCAATCTTTGCCCAATGTACCAAATAAATGCGGGGATCAGCATAGTTCGACAACGTACAAAAAGTGCCTCATTCAATGGTTACAATGAATTGTGGCTCTATATTGGGCCCACCCGTAACCTTTTACTCAACTAGGAGTTATCTTGAAGAAATCTTTATTAGCTGGTTTGTTTGCTGCAGTGGGCGTCACCTTTGCAAGCTCTGTTTTTGCGCAACTACCTGCAAAGATGTTGCCTTTGGCTGCTGACGTTGTCGTTTTGAGCGCAACCGTTGATTCAGTGGATGCAAAGAAGCGTATCGTTGTATTGAAAGATGCTAATGGTAACTTGGCGCAGATGAATGTTGCTAAATCCGTCAATGATTTGGATAAGGTTAAAAAAGGCGATGTGTTCTTGGTTGAGCATGCTCAAGCAGTTGCTGTTGGCCTAACTGCTGTTGGTAAAGATCAAAAACCAGGTGTCTCAGGTGTACGCTCTGTGGTTATTGCTGGTAAGGGTGCAGCTAAGCCATTTGAGGAAACAACTGATACTATTTATGCAACTGTAAAGATCTCAACCATTGATCAAAAGACGCGTATAGTGACTTTCACATTACCAAGCGGCGAGAAGCAAAAAGTTAAAGTAGATCCAGCTGTTCTTGGTCTTGAGAAATTCAAAGCTGGTGATGATGTCATGGTTGAGTTTGTTGACGACACAGCTATTGGCTTTGTAACACCTAAGAAGTAAGTATGAAATAAGCAGCAAATAACTGGTCAGTAGGCCGGTTGTAAAAAAGCCCGCAGATGCGGGCTTTTTGCTTGATGGGACTAGATTATTTTTTAGCGTTCGGAAAGAAGAGTTGCTCGCCATCAATCTTGTAGCTAGCAATGACGTCCTGCCCATTTTTTGAGATGAGCCAATCAATAAATTCTTGACCCTGGACCTTTTTCACATGAGGGAACTTGGCTGGATTAACCAACATCACACCATATTGATTGAATAGCTTTGGATCTCCCTGCACAAGGATGACTAGATCGCCACGATTCTTAAAGCTGAGCCAGGTGCCGCGGTCAGCCAAAATGTAGCCATTCATAGCAGAGGCGGTATTAAGGGCGGGGCCCATACCTGAACCTGTTTCCTTGTACCAAGATTGGCTGGAGGAGGGGGTAATGCCCGCTCCTTTCCAGTAACGAAGTTCTGCAGCATGTGTGCCACTTTTATCTGCGCGCGAAATAAATGGGGCTTGAGCTGCAGAAATTTTTTGGAGTGCCACTTGAATATCTTTGCCACCACCGATTTTTGCGGGATCTGATTTAGGTCCGATGAGAATGAAGTCGTTGTACATCACTTCGTAACGCTTAGTAGAAAAACCTTCTTCCACAAACTTCTCTTCGGCAGATTTGTCATGAACAAACACCACATCTGCATCACCGCGGCGGCCAATATCTAATGCCTGACCAGTTCCAACGGCTACAACCTTAACCTCTATACCAGTCTTCATCTTAAAGATAGGCAGCATGTAATTGAAGAGGCCAGATTGCTCAGTAGAAGTGGTGGAGGAGACCACAATACTTTTTTCTTGGGCGCAAACCTGGGTGGCGAATATGGAGAGGGCTATTGAAATAGCGGGAAGAAGTCTGCGAATCATTTTATTCATGGTCAAGCTCAAAGTGGTTGATTAAAGTCGTATGATCGCATACATTAATACTTATTGAATATGCAAAAGATTACACATGCAAATTGAAGTGCGACCAACCCTCATCGTTAAAACCAAGGCTGATGGAAAAAGCTCCATTGACCTGATATGGCTATCTCAGTTGTTAAAAGATATTGGTCGGGGCAGCTCCTTGGTGGTTGCCAGCAAAAAATCGGGCACCTCATACAGGGGTGCTTGGGGCAAGTTAAATCAGGCCGAAGAAACTTTGGGTATGCCGCTAATTGCTAGGACCAAGGGTCATGGATCAATATTGACTGAGTTTGGTGAATTTTTAATTCAATTTATTGAAAATATGCAGGCAGGATATTTGAAGCATGATGCTCAATATCATGACATTTTGCTAAAAGAAATTAAGAAAATACAAAAGTCAGAAAGTCTTCGCTGGAAATTTTTCTCCAGTAGCGATTCGGTGATTCAAAAAGCGGCTAGTGAAGTAAGTGGGGTAGATCTAAAAATTGCTGGTTCAGGGGAATCTTTGGAGAGACTGCTGAATAATGAAGCGCACATTGCTGGATATCACGTCTCTGATCAGAAGAGCTCAAAAGCAATTTATCAGCGCTTAACAAAAAATGACATTGAGATTTATCCAGTGATGAAGCGAACCCAGGGCTTGATTGTGAAGAAGGGAAATCCTCTGAATATTCGATCTATAGAAGATTTGGTTGGCAAAAAAGTTCGCTTTATTAATCGCCAGATTGGTTCTGGAACGAGACTCCTATTGGATACTCTGCTTATGGAAGAGGGTGTTGATCCCGCTGAGATTAATGGATACCTGGCTGAAGAATTTACCCACTCTGCTGTCGCCAATGCCATTTTGGCTGGAAAAGCAGATGTAGGTTTGGGGGTAAAGAATATTGCCTTGGAAAATGGCCTGGGTTTTGTGCCACTCAAGGATGAAATTTTCTTTATCGCCATGAATAAAGAAATGACTGCGCAATCAGAATCATCAAAGTTAATTCGGAAGATACGAAGCGCTTCTGGAGAGACGCCGGGATATAAGGCGGTCAGTTTAAATAGACAAATTCAGGAATGGTTATAGTTTTATTTTGGGTCGCCAAACAAACATCAATCCACTAGAATGGATTTCATGAGCACCACGCGCCTACTGACTTTATTTTCGGTATTCCTTTTTTCCTTTGGCACTGCCTTTGCGCAAACTTCCACTATTGCCGTCGCTGCCAATATGAAAGATGCATTTATCGAGATTGCTGCTGCATATAAAGCCACGGGTAAGTCCGAGCTCAGGGTGGTCTATGGTTCGTCTGGTAACTTCGCCACACAAATCATGAATGGGGCGCCGTTTAATTTATTTATTGCTGCTGATGAGCAGTTCCCACTAGAGCTGTTTAGTAATGGCAGAACAACAGATGAAGGGGTGGTTTACGCTATAGGTAAGTTGGCCATCCTCACTAAAACTTCTTCTGGTATTCGTTTGCTGGATAGCAAGACAGATATAGCCAAGGCTATTAGTAAGGCGAATAAGATAGCGATCGCAAAGCCCGAGCTTGCACCCTATGGTAGAGCCGCGGTTCAGTATTTAAAAGCTGAAGGGCTTTCGGATCTCGCTAAAGATAAGCTTGTTTATGCGGACAATATTGGGGCCGCTACAACTTATGTAATGAGCGGCGCAGCGGATATTGGTTTTACTGCACTTTCTCTAGCGAAGTCGCCTGAGGTGACAAAGCAAACGAGCTTCTTATTGGTTGATACAAAATTATATGAACCCATTAAACAGCGCATGGTGTTAATCAAGGGCGCGCCTCAAGAGTCAGTGGATTTGTATCGCTTTATGCAGGGGCATCAGGCCAAATCCATTCTGCAAAGGTATGGTTACACCACGCCTTAGTTGCTAATTACTTGGGTGCTCTCATGAACTTCAGCATCTCTTGTAAGGCTTCTTGTGGCGACTTCTCTAGTTGTCCTACTACTGCGTCATAGTCTTCGGCCGGCCGGTTCTGGCTTAGCTTAAATTTACCCACCAAACTACCGACCTCAATCTCGATGCCAATGATGGCCTTGAGCATCATCTGCACGTATTCTTCCGGAGCATCATCTAACTTCCAGGTGGATTGATAGGTGGGCTCATGAAGATTGGTCATTTGTGAGACATGACTCCTCAACCACTGCGCATCCTCAATCAACTTGATGCTGCCTTCCGCGTGAACCACAGCATAGTTCCAGGTTGGAACTACTTTCCCACTCTCTTGTTTTGATGGATACCAAGATGGGGTCACATACGCATTCGGTCCATTAAAGATTGCTGCAATAGATTTATTGTTACTGTTCGCAACTTTAACGAGTGGATTCATTCTGGCGACATGTCCGTAAAGCTTGGTTTTGTCGGAGCTCAGCATGAGCGGTAGGTGGTTGATTTCAAAATGGTCATCCAGATTAGCAACGATAGTCGCTAATGGATATTCAGAAATCAGCTGGGCTAATACCGCTTGATCTTCAACTAAAAAATGTTTTGGTAGGTACATAAGAGGCTAGGCAGAATGGGTAAAAGGTTGTATTTAATAAGAACATAGCAGAGATTGAGCTCTTGTTCTTAAAATTCGTACTCTACCTGCATTCTGATGGTGTTTTTTGGTGATGCGGTGGTGGTTCCCCAGAGGTAGGCTACGTTGTATTTCAAAGCTTCCTTGCGGCCCAGTTTTGTTTTCCCAAAAATGGCTGGTCCCGCACTAGATTGTTGTTGTTCATTAGTGTTCCAGTTATTAACCTGTCCTAGCCATGAGTAGATCTGGGCTCCAAGCTCCAGCTCTGGCTGAAGGCGGTACTTCACCTGACCCTGGTAGCCGAAATAGGTCCCCTGATTTTCGGTGCCCGTGTAATGCCCTTGCATCAAGACGTTGAGATTGGCGACCCACTTTTTCCATTCGCTTTGAAATAAGAAACCGTATTTGGCTTCATAGCCTTCATTGCGATTTTGAGGGCGCTCTAACTCAAGCAAGAAGCCGATATCAACAGGATATTTTCCAGTTTCCGTTAATTGAAATTTATTCTCCCACTCCACAGCATCAAATTGGGAGTTAGTGCCATCCCAAATGACTTTTCCATAAATCTCCGTAAACCACCAGGAGTTCACGCCATATCCAAATCCAATGGAAGCGCCTGATTGTCTGTTGTCTTCACCGCTTCTTGGAGTCTGGGTTCCAAACTTGGTATCGATCTCTCTTTCGCCTTCTTCCACTCTTGGGGTGTAGATGTAATCTGCTGGCCCACTTAGGTATTCTCCAGCATGAACTAATGCACTGACAGAAAGAAGGGTGAGGCAACACAAGCCTTGTATTAAATTATTTCTCATCATCATTTAACCCTCACTACACCTTGAGCGGTTTCAGGGCTAAATTCACCTTCAAATTTATAGATGCCAGGACTTAAAGGTCCGATGTAGAAAGAGGTCTTGCTTTTGGCCTTGATTAATACCTCTCTGTTGAGGTCGTAACTTTCAAATTCCTCTGGAGTGTCATCTAGGTTTTCAATCGTCAGTTTTACTTTGGTATCAGCCGGGACATCGATTTCTGATGGTAAAAATCGTCCATTTTTAATTGAAATCTGGATATCGTTGCTTGCTCCATAGGAGATATTTGTCAAATTTAACAATAAGAAAATGCTGATAAGTAACTGTTTTGTATAAGTATTATTCATAAATGAGTGTATATGTAAATGAGAACCATTCTCAAGTATAAGGTATATAATGAGAATCGTTCCTATTTATTGATAAAAGTGACAATCCTCCATGCATTTGGACCAGGTTGATTTGCAAGTTCTTTACCGAGTCAGCGCTGTTAACGCGCCTAAGGGTGCCCCTCAAATTAAGGGGCAGCTGGAAGATATTGGGTTTTTACCTGGTGAACAGGTGACTGTTCTGCGTAAAGGTTTGCTTGGGAAGGGTCCGTATATGGTTCGCGTCGGAGCCTCCACATTCGCATTGCGTCAAGCAGAGGCACGCATGATTACGGTCGACGCTATTCCACATGTCTGAATCTAAAGTTCACTTTTTCTCGAATGAGCCACTAGTAGCCTTGTTGGGTAATCCCAATTGTGGCAAAACGGCATTATTCAATTTGCTGACTGGAAGTCGTCAAAAGGTAGCGAACTATTCAGGCGTTACTGTTGAGCGCAAAGAAGGGCGCCTATCGCTCGAGTCCGGAAAAAATATTCGCCTGTTGGATTTGCCTGGTGCATACAGCCTGTATCCAAGATCCTTGGATGAGCGTGTGACCTGTAACGTACTGCTTGGTCGGGCTGAAGGTGAAAAACGTCCTGACTTAGTCATTTGCGTATTGAGCGCCATGAATTTGCGTCGTAACTTGCGTTTAGTACTTGCTGCAAAGCGCTTGGGGCTGCCTTGTATCGTAGTGCTCAATATGCTTGATATTGCTAAGCGTCAAGGTTTGCAAATCGACACCGCTGCACTTTCGAATGAATTAGGTTTGCCGGTTCTGACGAGCATTGGCATTCAGTCTGATGGCGCTGATGAAATCAAGCAGTTCTTATCGAATCTGGACTGGCGTAATCTCAATGGGTTACGCTCAGGTACTAGTGATGCGACCCTAGAGAATGTCGCCTCTCATATTGCCCATACTGAATCTGACAATATTCAAGTTCAACGAATTCTGCAAAACCTCAAGCTAGATCAAATCATTCCCGATCAATTGAGCGATCGCTTAGATGCCGTACTACTTCATCCAGTTTTTGGCCCCATCATTTTGGTGGCCTTACTCTTCTGTATTTTTCAGGCCGTTTTCAGTTGGGCTACGGTACCCATGGACCTGATTAAATCCGCAGTAGACTTTCTGGGTGCTCAGATCGTCGAAGTATTGCCCAATGGATGGATGCGTAGTCTATTGATCAATGGAATTTTGGCAGGCTTAGGTGGTGTGGTGATTTTCTTGCCGCAAATTCTGATTTTGTTCTTCTTTATTCTTTTGCTAGAAGAGTCAGGTTATCTTCCAAGGGCTGCCTATTTACTCGATAGGGTGATGGGCTCTGTTGGCTTATCGGGTAGATCCTTCATTCCACTTCTCTCCAGCTTTGCTTGCGCCATCCCTGGAATTATGGCCACCAGAAGCATCTCTAATGCGCGTGATCGCATGGTGACGATTCTGATTGCACCCATGATGACTTGTTCTGCACGTCTGCCGGTATATGCCTTATTGATATCAGCATTCATTCCAGAGCAAAAGCTATGGGCGGGCATCGATTTACAAGGCCTGGTTTTATTCTTGCTGTATCTCGCTGGAATTTTGGGCGCGATGGCGGTGGCCTGGATTCTGAAGCGCTTTACGAGTGAGCAATTTAGGATGAATGCGCTCATGATGGAGTTGCCAAGTTATCACTTGCCTCGCCTAGGTAATTTAGCAATTAGCTTGTGGCAAAGAGCAGAAATCTTTTTGCGCCGTGTTGGCGGAATTATTTTGCTGATGACTATTGGTTTGTGGGTGTTATCTAGCTTTC